>DATHFS010000431.1:0-10657 GCA_035317975.1 Cyclobacteriaceae bacterium
TTAATGATCAGGTGCTGCTTATTGGCCACGGTGATGGCCTGGGGCCGGGTGACACGACCTACAAGATTCTGAAGAAGTTCTTTAACAGCTCCGCCTGCCAGTGGCTTTTTGCACGCCTTCATCCGAATCTCGGCATGCAAATGGCACACTATTGGAGTAAAAAAAGCCGTATCAGCAACATGAAAAAGGGAGAATCATTCCAGGGCGAGGAAAACGAATATTTGCTGACCTACTGCAAAGAGCTCGAAAAAACGCGCCATCATGATTTTTATATTTTCGGGCATCGCCATTTGCCGTTGGACCTTGCGGTGGGCAGCAACAGTCGCTACATCAACCTGGGGGAATGGGTTCACTTCAGCCCGTATGCTGTTTATGATGGGAAGAGTGTGGTGTTGAAAACATTTGAATCGACCTCCGAATGAAAATCCGGCATCTTGCCACAAAGACACTAAGACACAAAATAGTTAATATCATTTGTGTCGCTGGCTCGTTCTTCCCGTCTTGGAACCATTCAAGGAATGCAAAGTTCGTCCTTAGCATTTCTTTGTGTCTTAGTGTCTTCGTGGCAATTTGCCAATCTCCTTCTAAAAAAATCAAAGAATTTTCAACCCTGGAGATTGACAACGTATCCATCGACCGGTTGGGCAATTTTTACCTGGTTCTAAAAAAAGGTGTCATTAAAAAGTATGACACGGATGGAAATTTCATGGATGAATTTTCCAATCCCCAGGCCTGCCCCATCACGCTCCTCGATCCCTGGAATCCACTTCGGGTTTTCGTCTATTGCCGGGAGCAGCAAAAGATCGTGTTGCTCGATCATCATCTCGAATTGCTTCAAACCGTGCCCATCGAACCTTCCCTGGCCGTGGAGCCTTATCTCGTCAGTCCCAGCGTCAACAACTTCTGGATACTGGACAAGGCCGATTATTCGCTTAAGAAAATCGACTTCAAAACGTCGCGGGTGCTGGAAGAAGTGAGCGTGAAACTGGTTGCCAGGGCGGAACACGATTTTACCTTTCTGCGCGAATATCAAAACCAACTCTTTCTGATCGACCGGAAGTCCGGGATCGATATTCTCTCCAACCTCGGGAAGGCGATTCACACTTTTCCCGTCAGGAATGCGGGCTACCTCGGTTTTCTGGGCCAGGAGATTTATTATCTGGAAAACGGAACCATACACTTTTATGATCTGTATTCGGAAGACCGGCATGAACTTGCTGTCGATCCAACGGCGGAGTTTGTGTTGCTTACCGATGAGCGGATGGTGTTGATTAAAAAATCGACTGTGGAGGTGTGGGAATACAAGCCATGATTGTAGATTAGGAATTCAATGAGATGAAATTTAGTTATATTTGATAATGGATCTGAAGAGTCTGATCAAAGAAAAGTACACTGCCTTTGTTGACATATGTAAATCGCATAAGGTGGATAAGATTTACGCGTTCGGATCTTCGATTACTGACCATTTTGATCCTCAGACAAGCGATATCGACATTGTTGTTAAAATTGACATTGACGACCCCGTGGCTCGGGGAGATGCATTGCTTTCCCTATGGGATGACCTTGAAATACTCTTTAGGAGAAAAGTAGATTTATTAACAGATGATTCCATCCATAATCCCTATTTGAAGAGCAATATCGACAGGACAAAGAAGCTGATTTATGACGGAAAAGGAGAAAAAGTTTTTGTCTGATATCGCTTACTCAATAGAATTGATTGAGAACTTCACAAATGGGATAAACTCATTCGAGCAATACTCAAAAGATATAAAAACTAAGGGTGCAGTGGAGAGACACCTTGGAATAATCGGAGAAGCTCTCAATAAATTCCTAAAAGAGTCAACCACGAATGACGTTAAGAATGCAGTGCAAATAATAAGTTTGCGAAATAGGTTGATTCACTCTTACGACAGTGTGGACGATTCAATAATATGGTCAATTCTGATCCGGCATTTAAGACCGTTGAAGGAAGAGATAAATAATAAGCTCAAGTAAAACGGAAGGAATGAGCTTAATCAACGTCCTGGCATACATCATCTGGAACATCAACCCCGACATCATTACCATTCCGATTATCAATCATCCCCTGCGATGGTATGGATTATTATTTGCATTCGGATTCTTATTCAGTCAACAGATCATGTACTTCATTTATAGAAAAGAAGGGCGCGCGCTAACGGAAATTGACACGTTGACCGTTTACATTGTTGTCGCGACCATTGTCGGAGCCCGGTTGGGACATGTATTGTTTTATGATCCCGTCTTCTATTTTCAGCATCCACTGAAAATAATAGCAACCTGGGAAGGTGGGCTGGCAAGTCATGGCGGTGCAATTGGGATCCTGATAGGGCTCTATTTGTTCTCCCGGAAAACCAAGGTAGCCTATTTATGGATACTCGATAGAATGGTAATCGTAGCAGCCTTAACCGGCTGCATGATCAGACTGGGGAACCTGATGAATTCAGAAATGATCGGTCTGCCGACAAGTCTACCCTGGGGATTTGTTTTTACAAGAATGGACAACATTCCCCGGCATCCTGCCCAACTGTATGAAGCCCTCTATTGTTTTTTACTTTTTGTAGGATCATTCTGGATTTGGTATAAATACAAAGCCACCATTAAAAATGGTTTCCTTTTTAGCTGGTTCTTGATCATCCTGTTCAGTTTACGATTCGTTGACGAATTTTTTAAGATCAATCAGGAACCCTTTGAGGACGGCCTGATTTTGAATATGGGGCAGATACTCAGTATTCCATTTGTTTTAACGGGAATCGTGATCCTGTTATTCAATATCCGAAAGAGAAGGGCGACGGTTTCTACCGGCACCATTTTGGACGAAGGAGAACAAAGTAAGACATAGGAGTAGCATCAAAATGGATTACGGACGATTTATCGATAGATACTTACGAAGCAATAATTGCAGAGGCAGAGAAATTCAATCATGACCTTACTTTACAATTTGGATTGATCGCAGAAGATTGCTTAACCGAAGATCCGTATTTAGAGAGTGCGATTGAGTTGATTGAAGAATTAAACACGTACACAGTCGAAGATTTACCTGACATTTTTTATGACGGAATACCTGACATAAAATCATTCAGAAAGGCCCTGAAAACCATTTTAAACAACATTAACAAAATTAAGCAGGTACCCATCGCCAAAAGACGATTTGAAGATTAGCCCTTCTTATCCGTAAATTCGAATGTTGTCCTACTATGTTAGGTGATGAACCCGGATCGTGTTAAATTCTATACCGAGCTAATGAAGTCTCTTACGGCCTTTATTTTGGGAACCGGGGCGGGCATTTATTCGTTGGTCATGAGTGATAATGGAAACGCTTTTTTTCTTACCTTTGTTACTACGTTATTCGCCTTGTCCATCGGCGCATTTATTACCCTTTGCACATACTTAGATAAAAATAGTTGAATCATGAGTTTTGCAGACATCATTAGCATCATCTTAACTGTTTTCACGTTGATAACATTTGGGCCATTATTCGTCATTTTGCTAGGTAGAGCGATCGGACCAAAAGAATCAGTATCACGAAAGTCCAAAAGAGGGCGGCGGAGACGATTTATTGTAGAAGAGATTGATTAAAGGTGATACGTCTTTTACCACCCTAACGGACCACCACCCCTGCCCTACATCCCCATCATTACAAACGCCCCCCAATAGTAAGGATCTTTGTATTTGGTCATCAACTGAAGTTGCGCTTGTTTGAATGCTTTTTGCTTGTTGCCGCCTTTTACCCAGTTTGTATAAAAATTGACCATCAATAGCTGCGTCGCTGCATCGTCCACTTTCCAAAGGCTCATGATCAGGGCTTTTGCCCCGGCGACCAAAAAAGCCCGCTGCAATCCGTACACCCCTTCCCCCGCTTTCACTTCACCCAATCCGGTTTCGCAGGCGCTGAGAATGACCAGGTCCGTTCCTTCCAGTTTCAAGTTCATCGCTTCATAGGCAGTGAGGACGCCATTATCATTACTGGCGAGGTCCGGTGTGCTGACTCCGGCGATAGTCGATGCTCCTCCCATTAATATCAACCCCGACCTGAGCAACGGGTTCCCTTTTGCGTTTTCCACATCCACGCCAATGGCGCTGCCGGCATTGACCTCTGCGTCTGCCAGAAAATATCCATGGGTGGCGATGTGCACCACCTGCATTCCCTTCACCCCTTTTACGCTTTTCTCGGTTGCCAGTTTTTGTGTCAATTCACTGGTCTTGTACCCGGACGCTTTCAAAATCCGGTTGATCTCGTCCACTTCGAGTTTTGTTCCCGGCAAAGGGGGTACGGCCGGGCCCCCATAATCAGGGAAACCGAGAAGGAAGGCAGCTTTCTTTGCACCCGCGGGCTGCTTTTGTTTCTTCAAAGCAATCAGATCTTTTGAGTTACCCAACGCCGCCACATCATATTGCTTGAGGATAAAATCACCTCCCGTTTTTTTCAGGGTATTAATGTTCAGTTGATTGTAAACCCCATCCGGTGAAAAGTAAATTGTTTTCTTCCCGGCCAACAGCGGGTCTATCGAGCCCCAATAGGCGCGGTAGGAAAGCGTGTCATTGGCATGTTGCAAAATGGCGTTCTTGTAAAACCTGGCATTGCGTGTATCCAGTTGAACCCCATTTTCCATTACGGCTAGCTCGGGATATTCCTTTCCTTTCAAGGTCACCAGGGCAAGGTATTTCGTCTCCTTGGTAAAACTCTGGTCGAATTTCTTTACCTGTATGATTTCCACAATGGCCTCCTGGTCGGTCAGCAAATCCCGGATTTGCATAAAATGGGGCGGTTCACTGGAATACCCCGCCGAAAAATCCTTTGAGCGCTGAGAAAGATTTTTTTCCATGGAGTTCGCCGCTGATTCAATTGAATCCAGATTGATCTTCTGCTCTTTCAGATCGTCCTTTGTATAGGCATACAGCCGCGCCAGCGTTTCTTTTAGATCCAGCCAGGTTCTGTAATCGGCAATAATCGCCTTGTCGCCGCTGGCGAGGATGTTCTCTTTTATTTTGTTGGTGGAACTGAGGAGCAATGCCTTGGTGGCAGTCTGGTAGTCAAACAAATCCACCAATACATCTTTGTTTTCAGAGGCGATTTCTGAAGCAAAATTGTAAAAGCGCTGGAAGCGTTGCGCCAGCACGTCCCAATACTTCGTTTTCTCAGCCTCGCTCATGGGCGGGAAATACCGGTTAATAAAATCCAGCGATTTGCCCATCACCTCTTTATAAAGAGGATAAGCCTTCCCGATTTGTTTTTGCTTCCAATACAATATTGCCAAATCTTCCTGGCTTTGAACGAAGACGGGATGATTCGTTCCTACTATTTTTTCCTGTATTGTTTTTGCTTTCAGCAGCAAGGGCTCCGCTTCTGCAAACCTGGCCTTATAACGATAAAAATTCCCGAGGTTGTTGATGGCCTTGGCCGAAGGGGGACTTTCTTCACCCGAACTGCTTTTGTACATCGCCACGGAACGTTTGAACAAATCCTCTACCTTTTCTTCCCGGCCCATGACCCAGTAAAGCATGGCTTTGTTATTGAGCAGGCTTGCCATTTCCGCGCTGCCTTTTCCCAACTTCTTTTCCATACCCATGTATAGCTCTTCGGCCTGAGCGTATTTGCCGGTTTGCCGGTAAAGCAAAGCCAGGTTGGAGATAAACTTGAGATGGTTCTTCGACTTGCTGTCCTGCAGTTTTTCAGCAATCGAAATGGCCTCGTTCATGAACTTCTCTGCATCATCGTACCGTCCGATGGTTTGGTAAACCATGGCTTTGTTGTTCAACTCGATTGCCTGGGGCATACTCCCCTTTCCTTTTGCCTCAATAATAAGTAAGGCCGCCGACAGGTCTTTGTCGGCCTCATTGTAACGACCGAGATTGTACCCCAACACACCATTGTTATTCAGGGAAGCGGCCACGCCGATATTGTCCGGTCCGAATTTTGCCTTTCTTTTTTCGAGCGCCGAGAGGGTAACGTCCTGCGCCTGCGTAAATCTCCCCATGGCAGTGTACAGCAACCCC
This sequence comes from Cyclobacteriaceae bacterium, assembly GCA_035317975.1. Classification (GTDB taxonomy): domain Bacteria; phylum Bacteroidota; class Bacteroidia; order Cytophagales; family Cyclobacteriaceae; genus ELB16-189. The sequence goes on from DATHFS010000431.1 coordinate 6,016, forward strand.
AGGTTGGCCAGCGCCTTCATGTACCCAATGTCCTCTACCAACCCGGCTTGTTCGTACAGGGTGATCGCCGATCGATATCTCTTTTCTGCGATGGTATATTTTTTCAGACCGTAAAAAACTTCCCCCGACTCGAGTTGAAAGCGGGCCTTTTCCGATCCGTCGGATTTGGTACTATCCACCAGGGAAGTGCCCAGGCTTGCCCAGCTGGCCATGGTTGCCCCCAACTCGCCTTTCTCATTTACATCAAACGTTCCGGAGTTATCCGTCAACAAGATGGCATAATCAAAATCCACCGAGTCAAATTTATCGCGGACTTTATCCAGTTTGCTCCCCAGCTTGCTGGCCCCTTTCTCCACATTCTCCTTGACTTTGAGATCCCTTACTTTACCCTTGAGTTTTTGAAACTGAGCATTCAGCTCAAAACCAGAAATTATTAGAAGGATCAAAAAACATATCGTTTTCATGGCGTTAGCCGGAAGAATTTCAGCTTATTGGATTCAATTTAGCGGATAACTTTTGAATCCGGTCACACGGCAAGAAAGTTATTTTGTGAAGTCATTATTTACACTGCCTTCGCAGTGACCTACGCATAGGGAAAGGTCCGCTTATCGGTAACTGATCTTAAAATGCCGGAAGTCTCTTTTTCTCATTCGATAAACCTAAGTACCTTTGCGCTTCAGCAAACGTGCCCCCATGATCAATTACTTTTTAAAAAAGCTAAGAGCAAGAAGCGAGAGAAAGCAATTCAAAGAATTTGGTTTCAAAATCGCAGACTTTCAGCTTTCAAAAGAAGGAAAGATCAGGTATGCCCAATGGCTTCATCCGGCAGAATTCAGTAACCATCCCGGAAACTCGGGTAACGTTGTTACTCAGGAAACGGTTGATTTCTACCGGCAACTTGTTAAGGAAGGAGATATGGTTATTGACGTCGGCGCCCATGAAGGGGATACGATTGTGCCTATGGCGTTAGCGATTGGAAGGGCCGGCCTGGCACTTGCGCTGGAACCCAATCCCCATTCCTTTAAGGTCCTGGAAGCAAATTCGCGCCTCAATCCTGATAAAACTCAAATCATCCCATTGAATTTCGCCGCCACGGCTACGGATGGAGAGTTCACCTTTGGCTCCGGTGACCCTTCCTTTGGGAATGGGGGCATTGTTGGTTTTACACACAATGCAACCAGAAATACCCGATACCAATTTAACGTGCAAGGCAAAAATCTTGAACAGTATATAACCAAGTACCATTCCGACCGTTTGAATAAAATAGCACTGATCAAAATTGATGCGGAGGGCTATGACAAAGAAATAATAAAGAGCCTGCCGAACGTCATACGTGAGAATCGTCCCTATCTCATCACAGAATGTTTTGGGCCGTCTACGTCGGAAGAGAAATTGGAACTCTTTACTATTTTATCAAAGCAGGAATATGCACTCTACAGACTATCCGGTTTCACCTTCAAAGACCTGACGAAGATCGATCCAGCTCATATGACCGGAAAAAAGACATTTGACATTCTTGCCATTCCACTCGAAAAAGCCGGCAACGTGAGCCCGTTGTCTTGAGTTATCGGCAATCAATTCAATACCGGAGACTCAAGACTAAGGGCTCACGACTAGTAACTCAAAGACCAGGGACTACGACCGGTCTTCTTCCAGATCTTCGTGGCGGTCACCACCGATGCTGTAACTATTATTCTCCTCATCCTCAGAGCCTGATGCTTCCCTCAAATCATCCTCTTCCGATCCGGGAACATCCAGGTCATCCCCTGAGAAATCGACAGGGGCCGAACGATGCTTAAGCTCTTCGTCTTCACCCATATCCATGCTCAGGTCTTTGGGTCCAAGGGCTTCAAGGTCTTCGGGCGTAACATCAAATTCATTCTCCGGCTCCCGGGCCTGTCCGTCATCATCCTGCTGTTTAGCCATGTTTGGGGCCCTGGGAGCATTCCCGGCAGAATTATTTTCTTGTAAGGAAGGATCTTCAAGATCAGCAGGCACTTGTTTAGCGCGGTCAGTAATATCATCCGAAGGTGGATAAAGAGGATACCCCGGGAAATCCTTCTTTTCCGTCTTCCCTGTTTTTTTGGCAGGGGGCACTTTGGGAGTCTTGTTTTTCATATCGCTCGGCTTTATTGTTACAGTTCAGATTCAAAAAAATCGTGCCTCACTAAATAATCTTTCCAATGCTCACTAAACAAGAGGAATCGTTGCAATTGTTCCCCATTGTTAATGAAAGGTCAGTTTATTATGGTTCTAATGCGCCCCGAAAACGCTCAGGTACTTCAAATTTATATTCAAGAGTTCCTTGTATTGCTCAATTTTGTACACACCGGACGGATGCGCCGGCGGTTTTAGGATACTGAGCTGAAAATACATTACCTGTGCTGTACCGCAATGCCTCGATTTGACCAAATCCCTCATCCTTCGACGTGGACGTCCAAAAATAACCGGAAATGGTAAAGTCGATGTACCGGGACTGGTCGCGGATACCGGCTGGCAAACCGGTAAATCCGCTGCCATCGCTGGCGCCTACATTCGGATCGGTCCAGTGAGTCGTTCCTTTTTCTTTCAGCATCCCTCCCGCTACGTCATTGCCACCGAGTTCAGCGACCATCGTCTCCCATTCATTGAGGGATGGCACGTGCCAGCCGTTGGGGCAGACATTGCGTGGGTCCGTTACGGCGTAGAAGTTGTATAGCAAACCATAAACAATTGTCCTGGAGTCGTCATCCTGGACCCAGCATGAGGCGGGTGTTGTCAGTGAATACCAAGTGTCTTCGCGTACGATAGGAATTCTCGTTCCATCGGCAAATACCCTGTCGGTAAGGTTGTCCGTCATCCAGGTTTGCGTTCCTATCTTCTTTGTTTCATAGACCTTCCCCTGGACGGATAGCGTTCCGGTTGCTCCGGTTTGTGTCGCCGGTGAAAGGGTCTTGAACATCACGTCTTTGCCGTACGCCGTCCCGGCCCGATTGGTAGCGAAAGCCCTGACGTGGTAAACCGTAGTCGTGGTCAATCCAATGATAATACTTTGAAAACTGCCAGGCCCTTTTCCCTCATCGTTCCTGCTATCGCTAATAGTAGGATCCGGCGAAGTACTCCAGCAAACCCCTCTTGCGGTAACCGGACCCACTCCTTCCGACGTAATGAGCCCGCCGGATTCGGCAGATTGCTCGAAAATCTTTACTACCAGGGTCGTTCCGACTTCGGGCAAGGGCGAGTCTTTATTACAACCTGGAAACATCAGGAATCCTGCAATAATAACGATCGCAAAAAAACCCTTTGCGCTCTTCATGCTTAGTCGTTTTGACAGGCCCCTACTGTATCAATTTGCATTGTCATGCAAAGATATACATCAAACTTATGATTATATCAAGTTCTGGTAAGCTATTGTTCCCGATTTACAAGAACAATGAACGCGGAGGGTTTTCGCCATTTTTCCGGCTGCATCCTCGCTGATTTTTTACGGAAAGGGAAACTCTTTGCACAAGAAATTCAGTTCGGTCTCCGGCTCAAACGCTGCGAAATCTGCGCGATCCGCGGGAAAGACATCCCTCTCAAAAGATATCGCGAATTCTTTTTAACTTTAATATCGCAAACCAAAACTCCTTCTACTTATGAAAAAATTGATTCCCTGCTTTCTGTTATTGTGTGGGGGGACCGCACACGCTCAAGGTTTTGAAGGCACGATAAAGTGGTCGATGAAGATGGAAATCACCGACCCGGCCATGAAAGCAAGAATGGAGGAAGGAATGAAGAAGATGAATGACCCGGCCGCACAAGCGAGAATAAAGGAAATGCAAGCCAAAATGAACGACCCCCAAATGAAAGCCGCCATGGACGCCAACCCTCAAATGAAGGCCCAGATGGAAAATGCCATGAAAATGATGGCGGGTGGAGATATGAATTCGATGATGCCAAAGGGGTTTTCAATCCAATTGAAAGATGGGAATGCCATCACCAGGATGGAAGGGGGGCCCATGGGAAACATGGAGGTGTTATACCGGAAGGACAAGGACTTGTCTTACCGCCTGGACAGGCAAAATAAGACCTACAGCGTGATGGATGCCGGTAAAGGCAGTCAGGCAACCCCTTCTACACCGCCGAAAGTAACGAAGACTTCAGAAACTACAAAGATTTTGAATTACACGTGCACAAAGTACCTGGTGGAATACACGGAAGGAACTCGGACGATCAACCAATCGATCTGGTCAACGACCGACATTAAGGATATTGATTTCAAGAGCATGTCGAAAAATAAGATGGGACGGGGCCAATCCATCTATTTTGAAGGTATGGACGGTGTGCCGTTACGGACCGAAATGATCTCACCTCAGGGTACCATGTCCATGGAAGCGACGGAGATCAAAAGGGAAAGCCTTCCTGCATCCGGTTTTATCCTTCCTTCGGATTTTAAGGAGACCCAGGGGATGTTCGGTGATCGGTAATCGGTGGATTCGCCCTTAGTATCTAAGATCATGGCCACACTATTCGTAACCTTGTGCAATCCACCGGTTACTGATCACTGATCACCAGATTACCGATTACCAGTTAAGAACCGTACCCTAACAACTTCAACATACTCTCACTAGTCTGCTCGGGGGCAAAGAGCCTTGTCGTAATTTCGCCATCTTCGTTGCGG
>DATHFS010000432.1:0-2948 GCA_035317975.1 Cyclobacteriaceae bacterium
CCTATCCCACAACGTGGAACTCACCCCATATCCCCGAGTGGCATCCGAATAATGATGCGTCATGTGATGCTGTTTCATTTTTTTTAAAAACCCGGATTTGAAGTTCGCATGATGCGTTGCATAGTGCGTGAGATCATAAAATAAGTAGCCAACAATAAAGGCAGGAAAGAAGGCGGGCAAATAAACCGTGGGCAACAACAAATAGAAGAGGAAATAGAAGATCAGGGCTAACGGAATGCTCACGGAAGGAGGCATAACGAGGCGGAGCGCATCCTGGGGATAATCGTGGTGCACGCCATGAAAAATAAAATGAAGCCTTTTACCCCATGACGAAGCGGGTTCCCAGTGAAATATAAAACGATGAAGTACGTATTCCGTTAGGGTCCAAACCAAAAGCCCTCCCGCGAAGCATCCGATGAACGTGACCGGCGCCAGGTGAACAACAGCAAAAGACCGCCATATAAAGTAGGCGATAACCGGAACAAAAATAAGGGGCGGGACGGTCCAATGAACCTTGGAAAGGCTTTCCAGAAAATCGCTCTTAAACATCCGCGTAGATTCCCGCGAAGTGGATTTGTAATTCATGGGTTGTGCTTGGTCGGGCAAAGTTAAGAAACAAACGTATAGATCGTATAGATTTTTAGCCAGTCTTTCAACCCGTATGCCTCGTTTTGTTGTGGAGTGGATTGGCCACAAAGACACTAAGAATTGCCAAATTCTTGTCCCTGCTGGCGACTTTATCAAAGGGGTCTTAGTGTCTTCATTACAGAAAACCACCTAGACCCTGGTGTCTTTGTGCCTTCGTGGCAAAGCTCTCCATTGATTCGCGCAGTATCAAAGAAAATTAACAGCATTGGAACTCTGGCTGCATATCTTTGTTTGAATATAAAATAAAAAACTATGATTCTCGCTAAATCCTACGCCGCCCAAAAAGCTTCTGCGCCGTTGGCTCCGTTTCGTATTGAACGCAGGGAGGTCGGTGACCACGATGTTCTTATTGATATCCTGTACTGCGGTGTTTGCCACTCGGATATACACCAGGCCCGGGATGAGTGGGGTGGGGCTATTTTCCCTATGGTGCCAGGACATGAAATCGTAGGCCGCATCAGCAAAATCGGAAAGGACGTCACCCGGTTTAAGGTGGGTGACCTTGCCGGCGTGGGTTGTTTTGTCGATTCCTGCCGGGAATGTCAAAGCTGTAAAGAAGGCCTGGAACAATATTGTGAGAAAGGCATGGTAGCCACGTACAACGGCTATGAAAAAGATAAGATCACCCCGACCTATGGCGGTTATTCGTCCCAGATTGTAGTCGATGAGACCTATACACTCCACATTTCTCCTAAGCTATCCCTGGACCGGGTTGCTCCTTTGCTCTGCGCCGGTATTACAACCTATTCGCCACTCATGCATTGGAAAGTAGGAAAGGGCCATCGCCTTGGGGTATTGGGTCTGGGTGGATTGGGACACATGGCAGTAAAAATTGGTGCTTCTCTGGGGGCAGAGGTTACGGTTCTCAGTACATCCAAAAACAAGGAAGCCGATGCGAAGCGACTGGGAGCCCATCACTTCCGTGTTACCTCCGATGAGACCGTAATAAAAAGGCTACGAAACCATTTTGATTTTATAATAGACACGGTTTCGGCCCCTCATGATCTAAACCTATTTCTGGGGCTCCTCAAGCGGGATGGAACCTTAATCATTGTAGGAGCGCCGCCCGAGCCGGCTCCCGTCAAAGGGTTCTCTCTCATCGGCGGCCGCAAAAAAATCGGAGGCTCAAATATCGGGGGCATCAAAGAAACACAGGAGATGCTCGACTACTGCGCCGAGCATGCTATCATGTCGGACGTCGAAGTAATTCCCATTCAGGAAATTAATAAGGCCTATGAACGTGTTATGAAGAGCGATGTGAAGTATAGGTTTGTAATAGATATGAAGACGTTATAGTGAGAGATAAGACTTGGGTGTATTGCCACAAAGACACTAAGGCACTTTGGTCTTTTTAGCCAACCGGCCATCCATACATTTTAGTGTCTTCGTGTCTTTGTCGCAAGCGCCCAAATCTTACAATTCAATAAACCTCTCCAACGAGAAAGCCTGCGATCGTTCAGAGAATAACGTCTTTACCCGTCCCCATACTTTCCCAAACAACTCGGACTTGCGATAGTTTTCCAGACTTTCAGGTTTGTCCCAGTAACTCAACGTGGAGAAGCACAACGGATCGTCTGCGTCTTTGAGCAATTGAAGGTGAGAACATCCCGGAAAGTTTCGAATGGCAATCTTATTGTCGTTAAAAATATCCAGAAATTCTTCCACACCCGCCTCGGTGAAATGCATCCGTACGATTCGAATAAGCATGGGTCAGTAGTTAGTATTCAGTTTGCGTAAATCAGTGCCCTAAGCATAAGCAATCTGACGCATTTGACCGATCACCGATCACCGATCACCGACTATTCCTCAAACGTAATATTCACCGGACTATCATAGGAGAGCCCTAACAACTCGCAGGCATTCCCCTTATAAATACCAATCTCCAGGAATGCCAGACTGTTGAAAACCAAAAAACAGTCCCCTTGTTCCGCCTGGTGATAGTTCGTATGGATGCGCCTGAATTTCTCACCGCCAAATTGAATGGTATAGGTCTTTCCTGCACTTAACGTGTCAAAGGCATCTTTTGGAATATTGGTGATCAGGTTTCCGAAATTATCTACACGGACGACATGGCCTGAGATTTGTTTCCTGGTGGCCTTGACAAAGCGGCCGATACTTTTCTTGAACGTCGTCATCACGAGCCCCAAATCCATCAAGGCAACTCCACTCGCGAGTTTCGCGGCCGCGGGGGCCAGAATATCTTTTTCCGGAAACGTGCTCGCTACCGGGCTGATGACATTCAGTTCAACGATGGCCTGATGAGCTTTGTCGCTGATCAAGCCCAAAAGCCCATTGTCCAC
>DATHFS010000433.1:0-2401 GCA_035317975.1 Cyclobacteriaceae bacterium
GTGGTGTTTGGACAACTGCAAAGCTTGTTTAATGCGATGATGCAATCGCCCGAGTTCCAACTTTATTAACCGAACGGATGAAACGCAGAAACTTCATAAAAAAATTTTCGCTTGCCGCCATCCCCTTTAGTATCGGTGGAATACCGATGCGCCTGATGGCGGAAAACTCGCTCACCCGCATGGTCAGCCAGAGTACCAACGACCGTGTCCTGATTATTTTACAATTACTCGGCGGCAACGACGGGTTGAACAGCGTCATACCGGTAACCAACTACGATCTGTACTACAGCCGCCGTGCCAATATTGCCATCCCATCCAAAAACAGTACCCGGAAAATGATTCCGCTGGACAGTACGCTGGCCTCCGACGCCCAGGTAGGCCTTCATCCCGACATGGTTGGAATGAAAGACCTTTACGACAGGGCGAGGATGACCATCGTACAAGGGGTTTCTTATAAAAATAATAACGGCTCGCACTTCCGCGGACGGGATATCAACTTTATGGGCGGCGGTTTTGACGACTACTTTTCTTCCGGATGGGTAGGCAGGTATTTGGAAAAAGAGTTTGCCCCGGAAATCTATCCGCAGGATTTTCCGAATCCGGATATGCTTGATCCGTTGGCGATCGAAATGGGCAGTGATGTTTCTCTCATTTTTCATCAGTCCGACAATATTCCCGTGTCCATATCGATCGATAACCCGGCTCAGTTTGCCGCGCTGGTCAATGGGCTGGAGGGATTTCAGGACCAGGGAATTGATCCGCGTGGATATCCACCTGCCGCACTGGCCTCTTCGCCGTACGGACAGGAACTGGACTGGATACTGGGCCTTGAACAAAAGTCGAAAGACTATGCCGAGCGGCTCTACGATGTTTACAAAAAGTCTTCCCCTTCAACGGTTACGTATCCCGAAAAGTATCCTTACAATGCACCTTCCGTGAGCTTGACGAATGGGCTTACGCCTCAACTTCAATTGGTAGCCCGGCTGCTCGACGGCGGAGGGGCAGGACAGGGTGTGAAGACGAAAGTCTTTTTGGTGAAAGTCGGGGGATTCGATACCCATGCCTCCCAGGTGGAAAGTTACGATCCTACCATGGGCACACATGCGGCCCTGATGTACCACATCTCCTCGGCCATGCAAGCCTTTCAAAATGATTTGCAGGCGCGTGGATTGGAAAACAGGGTGTTGACCGTTACGACGTCAGAATTTGGAAGAAGGATCCATTCGAACGGAAGTTACGGCACCGACCATGGAACAGGCGGGCCGATGTATGTTTTTGGATTGGGCGCTCAGCCCGGGGTGGTGGGTAAGGTACCCGATCTCACGCAGGATAATGTGGACATGCAATACGATTACCGGCAGGTTTACGCCAATCTTCTCAAAGACTGGATGCTGGTGCCGGAATCAACGATTAACGATGACATATTCTTTAAGAATTTTCTTACGGGTCCGAAAGAAGAAGGCACAGGGAACTATGACTATCTTCCGTTGGCCGTTCAGGTTATCTCCGGGGTTCAAAACAACTTCATCAACGATCGCTTTGCCCTGTTGAATTGCTACCCCAATCCCGCAAAGGAAAGTACGACCATCGGGTTCAGGGTCAACGCTTCCAATCACGTAAACCTCAACCTGATGGATACGTTCGGCAGGGTAGTCAAAACCGTGGTGAACGAAGAAAAACAGGCCGGGGATCATTCCGTAAAGGTGGACGTGGGCGATCTGTCAGCCGGCACGTACATTTATGAGATGAAAACAGGATTTTTTAAAGAATCCAAAAAACTCGTCGTCGTACGATAAATCCGATCCATGCGAAAAGCGTTACTGTTCGTGTTCCTTCTGGGTTGTGCGCTTGCCCACGCCCAAAGCCTCAAGAAGAAAGGCGGCTTGAAACCCAAGGCAACGAAACAAGATATTTTTTTGCAAAAACAATGGTGGCTTGGATTCAAAGCAGGTGTAAATCTTTCGGAAGCTGTCCCGGTACAACGCTACACGGTACTGACCCCTACCAATTACGCGAGCGCCATGGCAGATAAAGCGTATGACGGTTTCAGGAAAATAGGAAGTCAGGCCACACTGGAAATTACGTTTCAATACAAGAACTTTTCATTCAGTACCCAGCCCACATACCGGCAGTCCAGGTTTACGTATTCCAATCACTTTCAATGGACCAGTACCAACGACGCCAACGCATCGCTGGAGCAACAGTATGATTTTGAACAGAAAGTGAACTATGCTGATCTGCCATTGATCATTAAATATGAAATCGGCAGCAACACGGTACGGCCTTATGTTCAGGTTGGGATTTTCTATTCTTTGCTCATCGACGCCAGGCAAACCGTGCGGATATCCGGTACGGACAAGGCCTCGGGAGGCACCAATCCTTACAGCAGCGAGCCGGTCAT
>DATHFS010000434.1:0-4287 GCA_035317975.1 Cyclobacteriaceae bacterium
CTTCACCAACCTCTTCGCCGCATTGTAAATCAACGGCGGGGTAATCTGCCTGACAATTTCTTTCAATGACATGGCCGGTTTGTCCTTGGAGTTAGGCCTTTCTTTAAAAAGCGTGGTGTGCGCGGCTGACCCCTGGTTGACTTCGTAATCAGGCCTGCCATTGGTATAATAATAGAGTGCCAGGGATTTCCGGCTTCTTCCGGGCGGGCACCGAAGCGGATCCGGGTGACCGTGAAAGGAAAAATCTGTAGTAGTAAAAATTGCCATGCGGTTAAATACCGGCAGGATTTTCTTTATCGAGGCTTTCATCTCCCGGTCCCAGAATTCAAAATGTCCGCCCCATTCTTCCGACCAGTCTTTATTCATATACACCAGCACATTGAGGCGCCGGTCAAGATTCGTTAATTTATGCTTATTGAAATCGGCATGGACTTTCAATAGCCCACCCGGCATGATCTGATGGGCTCCTCCTCCTTCAAAATACGGATCGGGTACCAACGCTTCAACGCCCGTGAGGATGGATAAAAATTCCAGAAAGGGCTGTGAGTTGAGATAATGCATGAACTCCTTCGTCTTATCCTTGAACTTATATTCCCCTTTTGAGGCCAGCTTGATCTGGTTGGCATCATTGAAGGACAGGTCGGCGTTCTTGCTCAGGTCGGGAAACTCTTCCAATACTTCGGAAAGAGCCTGCGCGTTGAAAAAATTGTCAAAATAAATCCCCGGAAAGGGATCGCCTCCCAGGTACTCTTCCCTTTTACTCCTCGCCAGATTGTGAAGTTCTTCCACGGAAGAATTAATGAATTTCATAGGTAGCCATTAATTGAACGCGATATGCCATTCCAATCCTCACTGCAATTGTCACGCCCGACCCCGGCCAGGGGCTACCTGACTCGCCATGCAGGCCGGTGAGCACGCCGCCTGCTTCAGAGCGCCAAAAACGTCCATGTAGATTAATTATGTGCAACTATTTCCACAATAACCAGTCACATTCCCCAATTAGCTCTTGGCGCTTTGTGCTTAACGCTCAATCGTACCTACCAGGCACCAAGTGCTAAGCACCAAGAACTACGTCATTTGGCTTATTTTTTTCTACTTGCCGAACCATGCACCGTATAACCAAAATTCTCATTTTGCTGGTGCTTGCAGGCTGTGTCGGGCTCCTGGCACTCTACCTCATCTTGCGCAGCCGGCAGGAAACCGCAGAACTGACAGATGCCATTCGAAGTGAAGTCCCCGGCAAATTCATCCGCCTCCGTCATGGGCTGGTCCACTATGCGATGAAAGGTCCGGACACGGCCCGCTTGCTGCTCCTTATCCATGGAGGCGGGATCACGGGTATGGAAGTGTGGAGTAGGACCATTCCCTACTTTCTGAACCAGGGTTATCGCGTCCTTTCGTACGATCTTTATGGAAGAGGATACAGCGATCGTCCGGCGGAAGACAATACACCGGAACTCCTGGGCGATGAACTGAACGACCTCATCGATACCCTGGACATCCGTGAACCCTTCGATATCATTGCTATGTCTTTGGGAGCGATCGTCGCGCTGGACTTTGCTATAAAACATCCGGATCGGGTAAATAAGGTGGTGCTGCTGGATCCAACGGCCACCGGTGATTTCAAGCCGAACTGGACCATTCGGTTTCCTGTCGTGTCTGATTTTGTCATCACCGCCTATTGGCATCCGCTCGCCGTAGAAAAGCAGCGCAAAGAATTTGTTAACCAACCGTTGTTTGAAGAATATGCCAGGCGGCTACGCTACTTCATGAACTTCCGGGGATACAAAAAGGTGAGTCGCGATACCTGGATGTACATCCTGACCCAAAACAGGCTTGGCCTGGTAAAGGAGTTACCGCCCAACAAATTGTTGATTGTCTATGGTGACCATGACCCTTACTTCCCAAACATCCCACAATACGAGGCGGTCTATCCGTCTTTGAAGTCGGTGCGCATCCCTGAGACTGGACATATGCCGCATTATGAGAAGCCGGGGGAAGTGAATCTTATAATTGGGGAATTTTTAAAGTGATGGAGAATTATTCAGGGCAATTTTGGTTTTAACTTGTTACAGGTTGCCGGTAATAATCGTTACCCGAAAAGATGGAACCTCAACGTGGGGCTGATAAATAGGCATTGATCGTGAAAATATGCCCATTCTTTGCGCCCCCGTGCCTCCGCGGTGAAAACTTTCGTGAAAATATTTCCACAACTCCACCACGCCTCTCCTCCAAGGTGGCTCCCACGACCCGCAATCTCTGTTTATCGCCATTTTTAAACAGCTGAAACCGGGCCCAAATTTTTGATGGTTTTCTCCAAATAGCACATGGTCCTACCATGGTTGTTTTAATCTAAAAATGTACCCCATGATTAGTTCGTCTCGGTGGCTCCTGTCGGGGATAATTATCTTGTTACCTGTGTCCGCACTTTTTGCACAGGTTACAGACTTTCGCTACGATAGCGGCAACACCTATCGGGAAGTTATTTTCTCTCCCCCTACCGATGGTTGTACTTCACCCATGTGCAACTATCACTCAATGATAAAGTGGGGCAACGACACGCCTATAAAAGAATTCGTTTATCGCGGAAGGGACGGCCAGGGGAATGTACTGGAGTTCATGAACTGGCGGATGCTCTTCCCAATAGGATACAATAAAAACAATCCTGTCAAGTACCCGATGATCATCATGCTTCATGGCTCCGGAGAAAGCGGCCGCATCTGGTCGGGTAACTTTAATTATGGTCCGGACGATGTGCGTTTTGATAACAATGATGCCAACGTTAACCTCGGAGGCCGGGAACACATGATCGCAACCGGGTGGAACTCCCTGACCGGTCTCCCGCGTACGTCCGGAGTTGTTACCTTCCCTGGCATTGTCATCTGGCCGCAAGTGAGTTATAACGGATCCTGGGAAGGCGGCTGGAATAACGGCAACCTGGATGGCAATAACCGAATGGCATCGCAAATTGTTGAATGGGTAATTGCACATTACGATGTAGATCCCGACCGCATATCGTTGCATGGTCTTTCCAATGGAGCAAGAGGCGACTGGGATCTGGCAGCCAAACGACCTGATTTGTTTGCAGCAGTGTTGCCAATGTCCGGCGTAGGTTCGGACTATGACGCCATCACGGACGCGCTCGTCACCACTCCCATCTGGCTTTTCCAGGGCGGCAAGGATACCAATCCTGCTCCGCAAGCCTCCCTCGATATGATCAACATGTTGCTGGCTAAAGGAGGCACTCCAACGTACACGGTATATCCACTCCTTGGTCACAGCACGTGGACCTCAGCGTATGCCGAACCCAACTTTTTCCCGTTTATGCTGACGGCAAACAAGAAGAACATTGTTGTGTTCGGCAACGATCCCAACTTGTGTCCCGGAGGGTCATTGAAGCTTGGTGTTTCTGCCGGTTATGCCGCGTATCAATGGACCCTGAATGGGATTGATATACCCCTGGCCACAACGCGATATTACAATGCGACCCAAACGGGAACGTATGCCGTCAGAATGACGCGCCAGCCCACTGTAGCAGGCGGCGGAATAATCACTTCAAACACGGTTACCGTTGGAGGAGAATCTTCATCCGTTCCTCCTCTCCTTACCAGCACAGGATCTCTGGAGTTGCCTGTAGCCAATGGCCTTAGCCCCGGTGGGGATCTGGGTGGTGTCAACAATATCATCCAGCTTACTGCTCCTTTGGGCTATTCCAACTATATTTTTTATAATGGAACAACATCGGTTCAGAATTCCTCCTCTAACACCTATACGTTCAGCCAAAATAATGGCGCTGCAGCCGATGCCGGGATTTACACGACGAAAGTATTGATGGCTGCAGGATGTCTGAGCGTTTCGTCTAATCCCATCAAAGTCGTTTGGACTAATCCGCAACCTGTGACGAATCCACCCCCTGCACTGGTTCCCGTTCCTGTCCCTGGTTCGTCAACAAGCATGAACGTAACATGGAATGATGTTTCGGGTGAGACAGGGTATGAAGTCTGGCGATGGAGATTTGCTGTCAACGGGTATTCCATGCAAAACTGGGCGCTGGTTACCATTCTTCCTCCCGGCAGTTCTTCACCCGTTGCGTTCCTCGACCATGGACTCCGGCCAAACGGCAAGTATCAGTATAAAGTCAGAGCACTCTACGGCGCCAGCGGCGCCACTTTTTCCGCCGATTCCGATTGGAGCATTGAGAATGCCGATCTCATACCCCCTACTGCGCCCTCCAACCTGGTGGCAAGCAATATCACGGAAACGCAAATAACGTTGGCATGGAACCCC
>DATHFS010000435.1:0-2600 GCA_035317975.1 Cyclobacteriaceae bacterium
CCTATCCCACAACGTGGAACTCACCCCATATCCCCGAGTGGCATCCGAATAATGATGCGTCATGTGATGCTGTTTCATTTTTTTTAAAAACCCGGATTTGAAGTTCGCATGATGCGTTGCATAGTGCGTGAGATCATAAAACAGGGATAGCAAAAACAGGTATCGTTGCTACGCTGAAAAAAGGAGAAGGTCCTTGTGTTGTTTTGCGCGCCGATATGGATGCGTTGCCCATGCAGGAAGAAACCGGCCTTCCTTTTGCTTCAACGCGGGAAAATGTCATGCATGCTTGCGGGCACGATGTCCATACCACGATGCTCCTGGGAGCAGCCAGTTTGTTACAAAAAAAAGATTTCAACGGAACTATAAAATTGGTTTTTCAGCCCTCGGAGGAAGGAACCAACAATGATCCGGAAAACAAATCGGGCGGCCAACGAATTATGGAGTCGGGCGAACTGGAGGGAGCCCGTGCTGCGGTGGCACTGCATGTTCATCCTCTCATGGAAGTCGGCGCGATTGGTTTCATGACAGGCCAGGCCATGGCGGCCAACAGTTGCTTTAAACTGGTTATTCACGGCAAATCCGGCCATGCAGCTTTTCCGCACCTGGGCATCGACGCCATACTGGTAGCCACACACCTCATTCAATCGGCGCAAGCCATTGTATCGCGGTATACTTCACCCATTGAACCGGTTGTCATCTCCTTCACCAAAATAGAGGGCGGTGTTGCACAGAACGTGATCGCTGAAAAAGTATACCTCGAAGGCACCATCAGGGCATTCGATTTAAAATCAATGGAACGGGTAATTGAAAGACTAAACCAAATGATAACGGGCGTCTCTCTTTCTTTCAGCGCTCAGATCACAATTGAATTTAACCTGCGTTACCCAAGCTTGTTAAATGATCCTGCTATTCATTCAAAAATCGGAAATTCATTGAGTACTGTTTTCGGGAACAAAAACGTGATCCCGATCGATCCCATGTTAGCAAGCGAGGATTTCGCATTTTATTCCCGGAAAATACCCTCCATGTTCTATTTTCTGGGCGCCAAATCCACTACCTCCGATCCCTTTTTCTTACACCATCCGAAAATGCAGGTGAATGAAGCGTGCATAGCCCCCGGAGCAACCTTTTTGAGTGAGGCAGCTTTGGAGTTGATGAAGAACCTAACCTGATTTTTTTCCCGCAGATCGCGCAGATTTACGCAGAAGCCGGCAAAGGCAAACGCAAAGGCGCGCCAAGAATACGTATAGAAACGTCTGCGAAAATCTGCGGGAGCTATTTCCCGCAGGTCGCGCAGATTCACGCAGAACTTACAGCAAAAATCGGAGCACGCACTATTTCATTCAAAGGGCCGCAAAGCTGGCGCACGTTGCGTGAAATCTTTCAGGCAAAGAAATTGTTCAGCGAAAATCTGCGCGATCTGCGGGAAGCCTTTTCAATTCGCCGCTCGTTTGATAAGCGCCTGAATTTTTTCCTTGTTCACCATGAGCACGAAAATAGAACAGAAGGTAATGACCAGCGCATAAATAAATAACTGACCCCCATCGCCCTGAACCTCAATACCCAGCAGGGTCAGGTGCATACCGATGGCACCGACCATAAGTCCTAAGGCCAACCCGGCGCCGATCCAGGCTGTGGCCGAAAGAAGCAGAAGAACCCCGGCCATCAGTTCAACTGCCCCCACTCCAATCCTTCCCCAGGGCTCCATCCCGATGGTTGAAAAAATATAAACAGACTCGGGTGACGCCGTAAATTTGAAATACAGTGTTTGCAATAAAATTATAGCTGCGACCAAACGCGCACCCCAATAAAGATAGTTTGTTGTTTTACTCATGACGGCTAGTACCTTCAAGTAGATTCAACTCTCCAAATTCATGAACCCGGGTTCATAAATAATAGCGGGAATGCAGATGAAGCGAAACCTTCTCGGTTTCCATTAAACCACTGGCAACCTGTACCCTGTGACCGAAAACTATTCCTTCTTCTTGAACCCGAGAGACACTGAATTAATGCAATACCGGAGTCCGGTTGGGGCAGGTCCGTCGTCAAAGACGTGGCCCAGGTGTCCTTTGCAAACGGCGCACAGCACTTCTACCCGGCGCATACCCAAACTGTTGTCGACCACTTCGATGATCTTCGATTTATCGAGGCCGGCATAAAAGCTGGGCCAGCCGCAACCGGCGTCAAACTTGGTCTTAGAGGAAAAAAGTTCAGTACCACACCCCTTGCAAACGTAAACTCCGGGTTCCCAGAATTGATCATACTTGCCGATAAAAGGGCGTTCCGTGTCTTTTTCCCGGAGCACAGCATATTCTTCCGGAGTCAATTTCTTCTTCCATTCTTCATCTGTTTTTGGGAGGCTCATAATTGTAAAGGGTACTGTTGGTGTGTTTGTTGATTTAGTCGATTTAGCGGATTGTGCCCGAAGCGACAACCCGGCCGATAGCATCAATGCGACTAAAATAAAGGAAATTCTTCTTTTCATAGGATGTAATGGTATCAGCAAACTAACGCAAAAACATTCCAAGTAGTTTTCTTAAAGGTAAAAATTGATGATTTTAGTCATTGCAAATTTGGGGATTTCCCCCCACATTTTCGAT
>DATHFS010000436.1:0-6997 GCA_035317975.1 Cyclobacteriaceae bacterium
GGCGCAGGAAAAAATCAATCAGGCGCTTAAAGAAGGTGACACCGGTTTTTCGCAACAACTTGAATTGCTGCAGATCCTGATCACCGGAAAGACAGAGGACATTGCGCGTTACCAGTATGAACTGGGGGAGTACGTCAAGAAATACCCGGACGGTTCACTGAAATCCTATGCCGAGCAACTTCTCGCTGCCTCCAGGGCCTTGCAAGCTAAAATCGAAAAGGCCAAAGGTATCCGCTTCATCGCTTCGTTCAAGGAACCCCACTATTTTGTGATCGTGTACAAGATGGCCGATAAGATCACTGACCCCGTCTCTACCGGACTCGAATCATTTAACCGGTCTGAGTTCAAAGACCTGAAATTGAGCAGCAGCAACCTGATCCTGAATGAAGAATTTGCCCTTACCATGGTCATTCAATTTACCGATCGCGAGGTAGCCATTGATTACTTCAATAAATTCAATTCTCAGGCCGCCATAATGAAGCCCTTTGCCTTATATAAATTCTATACCTTTGTTATCACCAAAGATAACTTCGATCTTTTTTACCGAACTAAAGCACTGGATGAGTACCTCACGTTCTTCGACCGCAACTATCAGCCAAAAAATCCATAAGCTGCTGAAACTGGAGAGACCCTGGTTTCACAAAATCGTAAAATACACGTGGATCGCTTTTCTGTGCCTTGTCCTGGGATTCCCGGTTTATGTTCTCAGCGTCGGCGTTGACCTCTTTGGCCTCTATGGGCCGATGCCCAGCATCCGGGAAGTAGAGAATCCGGAGAATGATCTTTCTTCGGAATTGATTTCCGCCGACGGAGTTTCTCTTGGCCGTTATATCCGGCACAACCGAAGCCAGGTCAACTACAATGAGCTGTCGGAGGAGCTCAGAAATACGCTCCTCATTTCGGAAGACCACCGCTTTAATGATCACTCGGGACTCGACTTCATCGCTTATCTCCGGGTGCTGCGGGGACTGGTCACCCTTAGTCCGGCCGGTGGCGGGAGTACGATCACCCAACAGCTGGCGAAGAATTTATATACGATGAATCCAGACAAAAGTATGGACGGCTACATCGCCCGATTGGGGAATTTGCCGAAGCGGATTATACAGAAAACGAAGGAGTGGATGATCTCTATAAAGCTGGAAGAAGGGTTTACGAAAGAAGAGATCGTAACGATGTATCTCAATACGACCAATTTCAGTAGCAATGCTTTTGGGATCAAGGTCGCCGCCGAGACTTACTTTGATAAAGGTCCCGATAGCCTCAATCTTCAGGAGTCAGCGATTTTGGTCGGTATGCTTCAGGCCCCTTCCGCCTACAATCCGAAAATTAATCCGGACAATGCCTTGCGGAAACGCAATGAGGTCCTCTATAAGGTCTACCAAAGCGGCTACAAGATCAAGACGAAAGAACAGTTTGATTCAATCAAAGCCTTGCCCATCGAACTTAAGTATAGCGTTCAGAATCAAAATACCGGCATTGCTACCTACTTCAGAACCGTCACCGGCAACTTCCTAATGGCCTACTGTCGCGAGAGAGGCATCGACCTGTGGAATTCCGGCTTGAAGATCTACACCACGATCGACAGCCGTATGCAACGTTATGCCGAGGAGGCCGTGGCCGAACACATGAAAACACTTCAGGCAAGCTTTAAAGAAGAATGGGCCAAACGGAACAGGAACCCCTGGTCGGACGAAAATGGTCATGAGATCAGGGACTTCTTATCCAAGCGAATCCGAAAGACAGATGCTTATAAAATGTTTGCTGAGAAATACGGAGAGCGTTCCGATTCACTGAAGATCATGCTACGGTTAAAAAAAACGATGCCGATTTTTACCTGGGATGGTGAACGGGACACCCTGTTCAGCAGTATGGATTCCCTTAATTATTACGAGCGATTTCTGCAAACCGGGATGATGTCGATGGATCCGTCCACGGGTTATATCCGCGCCTGGGTCGGTGGTATTAATCATAAATATTTTAAGTACGATCACGTCAAACAAAGCACACGACAGGCTGGATCAACCTTCAAACCGTTTGTGTACGGCCTTGCTATGGAGTCGGGCTATTCACCCTGTCACCCGATGAAAGATATTGCCCCCAGTTTCAAAGTCCCTGGCAAACCCTGGTATCCGCGCAATGCGGAGCCGCCATGGTATGGCAATGGAGAGGAAATGAATCTCCGCCAGGCGATGGCGCGGTCCGTCAATTCCATCACGGCCCAAATGCTTAAAGCACTCGGAGAAGACAACGTAGTCGAGTTTGCACATCGAATGGGAATAGAAAGCAAATTGGACGCGGTGCCTTCTCTTTGCCTGGGAACGAGCGATGTCTCGCTTTACGAAATGGTAGGAGCCTATGGGACCTTTGTCAACAGTGGGGTGCACATTGATCCTGTTTTTATTACGCGCATTGAAGACAAAAATGGAAATGTCATTGAGAACTTTATTCCCAAAACCAGGGAATCCATCAATGATCAAACGGCCTATAAAATGATTTACATGTTAATGGGCGGTGTCGAAGAACAGGGAGGAACATCCTCAGGACTGGCCACTGACCTCCGGGAAGACAACGAGATCGGAGGTAAAACCGGGACAACCCAGGATGCTTCCGATGGCTGGTACATCGGTGTTACCCATGATCTGGTCTCGGGGGTTTGGGTTGGCGGCGATGAACGTTCCATCCGTTTCCCTTCGTGGGTCTTCGGACAGGGTGCTCACAGTGCACGACCCATTTGGGAAAGGTTCATGAGAAAGGTCTATGCCGATCCGTCCACGGGCGTTAAAAAAGGACGCTTCCAACGGCCCTCTTCGGGCCTGGATGTTGCCCTGGATTGCAACCGATACAAGGAGAACCCCGACTCCGTTCAGGTAGATGATAAACCGTGGGACATTAAGAATAATTGAATTCCGCTCCCTCTCCGAGCTGTTTCCCGCAGATCGCGCAGATTTACGCAGAATTGTTCAGCAGAGCTCTGGGTGATCCGCCTTCGCCATAGCTTCGCGCGCAAACTCTGCAGCCTAAGCGCTCGTACTTCTGCGTAAATCTGCGCGATCTGCGGGAAACAAATGCCGCATCTCAGCGTAAATCTGCGTGATCTGCGGGAAATAATGCCGCATCTCACGTAAATCTGCGCGATCGGCGGGAAACAAATGCCGCACCTCAGCGTAAATCTGCGCGATCTGAGGGAAACAAATGCCGCATACGGAGTGCGGTGAACAAATGAATGTCCACGATCGTTTGTAGAAAGTCAATCCCTTTTTCTGATATCTTGAAGCCAAATGCCTCCTACCATTAAAGATCATGCTTCTTCCCTGCCTGATGCCCCCGGTGTCTATCGATTTTATAATGAAGAGGGAGTCTTGATCTATGTGGGAAAGGCCAAAAGCCTGAAGAAACGGGTCAGTAGTTATTTCAACAAGCAATCGCAGTACAATCGAAAAACAGAAAAGCTGGTGTCCGAAATCCGGAAACTGGAATTCACTCTGGCCAATACCGAATTTGACGCCTTGCTGCTGGAGAATAACTTCATCAAACAAAATCAGCCGAAGTACAACATTTTACTAAAAGACGACAAGACCTTTCCTTACCTCTGCATTTTAAAAGAGCGCTTTCCGAGAATCATTTCGACGCGCAAATACATCCCCCGCCAGGGTGAATACTTCGGACCTTACTCCAGCGTGGTTTCGATGAAAAGTGTACTGGAATTGGTCCGCCAACTCTATTCGATCCGAACGTGTACCCTGCTGCTCTCAGACGAAAACATTCAGCAAAAAAAATTCAAGGTTTGTTTAGAGTATCACATTGGCAATTGTAAAGGTCCCTGTGAAGGCCTTCAGGATGAAGCGGCTTACCTGGACGAAATAGCACAGGCTAGAAATATTCTAAAAGGAAACCTAAGCGTTGTAGAAAACTATTTCACTGACCACATGGAAAGGGCTTCGCAAGAAATGGAATTTGAGCGGGCTGCCTTGTTTAAACATAAATTGGAGTTACTGGAAAAGTTCCAGACAAGATCGTTGGTAGTCAACCGGAAGCTGACGGACATTGATGTGATTACGATCACCAGCGATGATCAGGACGCCTTTATTAACTATATGCAGGTGAAAGAAGGGGCGATCATTTTCTCAAAGAACCTGCAGGTCAGGAAAAAACTCGATGAAACCGACGAGGACATTATTAGTCTGGCAGCGCACGAATTGAGGACTGAATTCAGAAGTACGAACTCCATCCTGTTCAGCAATTTGCCTGTCACCGTTAAACTGGAGGAGGTGCAAAACGTTGTTCCGCAAATCGGCGATAAGAAAAAACTCGTTGCTCTGTCCCTGAAGAACGCCTGGTACGCCAAAACAAAAAAGGAAGCAGAAAAAAACGAACGAAAAGAAAAGAAAAACAAGGTGCTCGGCATTCTCCAGCACGACCTTCGGCTTCTGACCTGGCCTGAAATCATTGAGTGCTTTGATAATTCCAATCTTCAAGGTTCCACTCCTGTCGCGTCGATGGTGCGATTTGTAGACGGCAGACCCGACAAAGCAGGGTATCGTCACTTCAACATCAAGACCGTGGTCGGTGCCGATGACTTTGCTTCCATGAAAGAAATTGTCAGCCGGCGGTACAGCAGGATTATAGAAGAAGAGGGCGTATTCCCCAACCTGATTGTTGTGGATGGTGGCAAGGGTCAGTTGAGCAGCGCCTGCGAAGCCCTTCAGGAGCTGGGCCTTTACGGGAAAATACCGATCATAGGCATCGCGAAGAAATTAGAAGAAATTTATTACCCGGAGGATCCGCTGCCATTGCACATCAACAAAAAGTCACCGGGACTGATGTTGCTGCAAAAAATTCGCGACGAAGCCCACCGCTTCGCCATTACCTTTCACCGGCAAAAAAGAAGCAAGGCCACCTTCACAACCCAATTGGAAGAGATTCCGGGTATTGGAAGGAAAACCGCCGATAAACTTTTGCTGCACTTTAAATCGTGGAAGAAAGCCATGGACGCGAGCGAAGAAGAGTTGATAAAAGTTGTCGGGAAGAAAGGTTCACAAAGGATTCTGGCCCATGTCAAATCAGGAAGCACCCCCGCCGATGAAATGTCATCCCGGACAAGCACAAAATTACCGACGAAGTGATAAGCGGAATTTAGGCTACATATCCTTCTTCACCATCGGCGGCACCACCCCCATATTGTACCAGGCAAAAACAAACTGGTCAGCTTGCAATTCAATGCCCTTGGAAAGATTAGATGAACCGTGTCCTGATCTTACGTCGACGCGAAGTAGCACGGGATTATCACCGGTACTTTTCTCCTGAAGTGTGGCTGCAAACTTAAAGGAGTGCGAAGGCACAACTCGATCATCATGGTCTGCCGTCGTCACCAGTGTTGCAGGGTAAGCTGTTCCCGGCTTCACGGCATGGAGGGGCGAGTACGTTTTCAGGTATTCAAACATCTCTTTGGAGTCTTCGGCGGTACCGTAGTCGTAGGCCCAGCCGGCCCCTGCGGTAAACTTATTGTATCGCAGCATATCCATGACCCCCACCCCTGGTAACGCTACTTTAGCCAGGTCGGGACGCTGCGTCATCGTGGCGCCAATCAATAAGCCTCCGTTCGAGCGCCCGGCAATCGCCAGGTAATCGTGTGATGTGTATTTTTCTTTGATCAGGTATTCGCCGGCGGCAATGAAATCGTCAAAAACGTTTTGCTTGTTCATTTTCGTGCCCGCCAAATGCCATTTATCCCCATACTCTCCGCCACCCCGCAAGCAAGGTTGCGCATAAATCCCTCCGTTTTCCAACCATACAATCCGGGACGTGCTGAAGTTGGGCGTAAGGCTGATGTTGAATCCGCCGTAAGCATAAAGCCAGGTTGGATTTTTACTATTACGTTCTGTTCCCTTTTTGTACGTAATAAACATAGGGATTTTGGTGCTGTCTTTACTGGTATAAAATACCTGCTTTGTCTCGTATTCGTCCGGATTGAAATCGACCTTGGGTTTCTCATACAACGCCGATTTGCCTGATGCGATGTCATATTTGAAAATAGAAGGAGGATAGGTGAACGATGAGTACGAATAGTAGACTTCTTTATCCTTCGCTTTTCCTTCAAACCCACCGGCGGTACCAATGCCGGGCAACTCCACATTTCGTTCCAGCCTGCCCGTATAGTCAAATTGTTTTACAAGCGTTTGGGCATCTTTCAGATAATTGACAAATAGTCTCTTCCCCGCCGTGCTTACGCCTTGCATCGCATTTTCCGTTTCGGGGATGATATCCTTCCAGTTCCCGACCTTGGGGTTCGCAAAGTCCACTGCAATGATCTTGTTGTTGGGGGCACCCAGGTTAGTTTGGATAATCAGTCGCGAACCCTCATGGTCGATCACGGAATGATTATTGTCAAAATTACCGACGATGGTTACTAATTTACCTTTTGGATCGGTTAGATCCTGGGCATACAATTCATTTCCGGTAGTACTCACGGAAGCGTTGACAATCAGGAATTGTTCATCCTCCGTCAGGCCTGCGCCAATGTACCGGCGGGGCGTGCTATCGCCGCCGAAGATCAAAGGGTCATTCTTTTGGGATGTTCCGAGTTTGTGGTAGAGCAATTTATGATGCTGGGTTTTTGCCGAAAGCTCGCTCCCTTTAGGTTTATCATAACTGCTGTAATAAAATCCTTCCGTACCTCTCCAGGCAATTCCGGTAAATTTTAAATCGCGAAGTGTATCCTCAACGACCGTTTTGTCTGCGGTCTTGATGACAATGGCTTTGGTCCAATCGGATCCCCCCTCTGAAATCAGGTAAGCGGCAAGGGAGCCATCGTGGGTAAAAGAGATCCCCGCTAATTTGGTGGTGCCATCAAGGGAGAATGCATTGGGGTCCAAAAAAACTTCCGGTGTTCCATTCTCACCTTTCTTGCGAAACAGCACGTCATGATTTTGAAGGCCGCTGTTTTTATAGAAATAGTAATACTCGCCTTCTTTGAAGGGGGCACTTAGTCGTTCGTAAT
>DATHFS010000437.1:0-4238 GCA_035317975.1 Cyclobacteriaceae bacterium
GCGAGTACAATGAAACGGTCCGCACGTGCGGCGAGAGCCTCCTGGCGGTGATCAATGAAATTTTGCTTGCTGATGTTTTGTCGGATTCTAAAGTAGAGGTTGCCGGGGTTGAAGTAGGGCAAAAGGATTTTGATTTACGGGACAGTATTGAAGAGGTATTGGAAGTATTTGCCGGCAAAACCACCGGTCCCGAAATCGAACTTTTGTACAGCATGGACCGGAACGTGCCGTCTCATATCATTGGCGATAGCCAGCGGTTACGCCAGGTGCTCATGAATTTGGTGGAGAATTCCGTGCGATTTACCCGGCGCGGAGAAATTGTTGTTAAGATTAAATTGATAAGTGAACACGGTGAGCAGGGGCTTGGACTTGAGTTCGAGGTGTGTGATACAGGATCAGGAATACCGGAGGATAAAATGAGCGGCTTGTTCAAAGAGCAGGTGCCGGTGAATGCTTCCGCCGCAAGCAAACGGGGAGCTGGTCAGCCTGCCCAGCGAAGCTTTAGCGCAGGTGGGGGTCTGACGATTTGTAAAAAAACAGTCGGATTAATGGGAGGTAAAATAAAGGCAGAGAGCCGCATAGGGGAAGGAACGACCATCCGGTTTACGATCCGCACCCGTGCCAGTCTTCAGTCAGTGCGAATACAACCTGACATGGCAGGTCAGGAAGGAAAGCGAATTCTGATTGTGGAAGATAATGTCACCAGCGGAAACCTGCTTAAAGAACAATTAGAACAATGGGAGTTGGCGCCTGTCGTTGTTCATTCAGGGAACGACGCGCTCCAGATCCTGTCCAAGTCAGCTCCATTTGATATGGTGATTACGGATTGGAGTTTGCCGGAGATGAATGCCGAAGAATTGGCCCGATCGATCCGGAAGCTTTATCCACAGGTCCCCGTTATCCTGATCAATGGGGAAGGGGACACACATGAACAGGCGGGGCTGTTCGACTCGGTGGTGAGCAAACCGATCAAACAGCACGTCCTCTGTGAGCACATTTTGAGCGGCCTCAAACGACATAGCAGCGTGTTGCCGGACGAACTGCAGCCTGTCAAACCGAAGTTGTCTTCCGAGTTCTCGCTGAACCATCCCATGCGTATTTTGATTGCGGAAGACAACCGCGTAAATCAAAAGCTGGCGATGAAAGTCCTGTGCAAACTGGGCTATGACCCGGACATCGCGGGAGACGGTAATGAAGTATTGGAAGTAGTAAGCAATAAGAAATACGACCTGATCCTGATGGATGTTCAGATGCCCGAAATGGATGGACTGGAGGCTACGCGAATGATCCGGCTGTGCCTGGATGTTCAGCCCGTGATCATTGCCATGACGGCTAATTCTATGCTCGGGGACAGGGAAGAATGTATGCAAGCCGGGATGGATGATTATATTAGCAAGCCGGTCCGCATCGAGGAGTTGGTGCTGTTGCTTGAAAAGTGGGCGGAAGCGGTCAAAGCGAAACTGTAGCCTATGCCGGAAAATCAGAACAAGCGAATCGTCCAATTGAACTTTTTAAACGCGATGTCCCGGGGTAAGAACCCGTGGAGCGTGAGCAGACCGTATTCCTTTCTCTTTCTGAGTTTATTGCTTCTTGTTCCTGATCGCTCCTTGTCTCAATATCAGAATTTGAAATTCGAACATGTCGGTATTGATCAAGGGCTGTCCGACAGCAACACCACCTGCATGCTTCAGGATAGCCGTGGGTTTATGTGGTTTGGTACGCGTGACGGCCTGAATAAGTATGACGGCTATTATTTCACCATGTATAAAAATAGCGCAGGCGACAACAGGACCTTAAGCAGCAACAGTGTCGATGACATCGTGGAAGATTCCGATGGTATGATATGGATTTCCACATGGGGGGGAGGACTAAATCAGTTTAACCGGGAAACCGAAAAATTCACTCAGTATAGACACGATAAAAATAACAGCAACTCCGTTTCAGGTGACCTTATCAATACCCTTCTCCTTGACAGGCAAGGACGGTTGTGGATAGGAACAGATGAGAGCGGTCTTGACTGTTATGATATCAAGAACAATGCCTTTACTCATTTTGTCCACGACGAGATCAATCCGGCCAGCCTGATTCATAACTCAATAAAGGACCTCTTCGAGGACAGTCAGCAAAATATTTGGGTAGGTACCAACCATGGGGGCCTGGACTTGTTTGATAAAAAGAGTAAGACATTTACCCACTTTCGGCACGACGAAAAAAATAACAGGTCGCTGAGCTCGGATGAGGTGAATATCATTTTTGAGGACAGCCGGCACCAACTCTGGATAGGTACACAAGCCGGGCTGAACTTGTTTCATCGCGAAACCGGGGACTTTCAAAGATTCAAAAAGGAAAATAAAAACCCAAACAGCCTCGCCCATGACGTGGTATTGTCATTGAATGAGGATGACAATGGAAGCGTATGGATAGGAACGGAGAACGGAGGGCTTAGCATTTATAACCAGGCCAGTTCAACCTTTTATACCTATCTGGAAGATGAAAAGGACCCTACGTCGTTGACCAATAATTCCATCTGGGCAATTTACAAGGATCAAACCGGGAACATGTGGGTCAGCACGTTTTCGGGAGACTTGAATCATTGGAGCATCGATGGCAATAAATTCGGGCATTACAAACACAATTCCACGGAAAACAGCCTGAGTTCCAATAAAGTATTAAGCATTTACGAGGATTCGAAAGCAAACCTCTGGATCGGAACGGACGGCGGCGGGTTAAATCTTTTTGACCGGAAGACCGGAATATTTACACACTATAAGCATCAGGAACACAATTCAAACAGCCTTGGTGGAAATTATGTCCTGACCACCCTGGAGGACTGTCGTGGCAATTTATGGATTGGCACCTGGGGGGATGGCATTACTGTATTTAACCGGGCAAGAAATACGTACACCCACTTTAGAAATGACCCGGGAAACCCGCATAGTCTAAGCAGTAATAATGCATGGTGTTTTTATGAAGACAGCGATAAAAACATGTGGATCGGTACGTATAATGGCGGACTCAATTTATTTCATCCCGGGGATAATACGTTTACTCGATTCGTGCATGCTGAGAATGACCCCGCCTCCATCAGCAGCAACAAAATACATTCTATTGTTGAAGACCGTACCGGGCGACTTTGGATCGGGACAGACGGAGGCGGATTGAATCGCCTGGATAGGGATAAAAAGTTTACCCATTTTCAAGTAGAAGAAGGTAAAAACAGCATCAGCAGCAACAGTGTTTTTGCCATTCACGAGGACCATTCCGGTAATCTTTGGATCGCCACGATCTCGGGGCTGAACCATCTTGATATGAAAAGCGGGTTGTTTACAATCTTTCGTACTACGGATGGTTTGCCCAATGACGCCATCTTTGGACTATTGAAGGACGATCATGAAAATCTATCGATCAGTACAAACAAAGGATTGTCGAGGTACACCCCCTCCACCAGGAGCTTTAAGAATTTTGACGTTGGCGATGGATTGCAATCCAGGGAGTTCAAAGAAAATGCGTACTGGAAAAGCCGGTCCGGCGCCATGTACTTTGGCGGCAATAATGGATTCAATGAGTTTTTTCCTGACAGTCTCAAAGAGAAAATACGGGAGACGCGCGTCGTATTAACCGGTTTTCAATTATTCAGGAAACCGGTTCCCATCGCGGACGGTTCAAACCCAACTTCGCCGTTGAAAAAAAATATTACGGAGGTGCAGGCCCTGACCCTTCCTCACCACCAGTCGTCAGCGATTACCATTGAATTTTCATCCCTCAACTATTTCAATTGGGGGAAAATGCAATACCAGTTTATCCTGGAGGGATTCGATAAGAGCTGGATCAACATCGGGACCAAACATGCTGTCAGCTATACCAATCTGGATCCGGGAGAGTATACGTTCAGGGTCAGGGGTAGGGATGGCAATGGCACATGGTCAGAGAATGTAAGGTCATTACAACTCTCCATCACCCCTCCGTTTTGGCAAACCTGGTGGTTCAAAGGTCTTTCTGCTTTTCTGGTCCTTGGCGGCGCCCTCTCTGTTTACTTCATCCGGATGAAGAGAATCCGGGCGCAGCGAAGGGAACTCCTCCGGTTGGTAAAAAAGAGAACCGAAGAGGTGGTCCGGCAGAAGGACGACCTCCTGACCCAATCGGAATATTTACAGCATGCGAATGACACATTGGTTACGCAACGAGCGGAGATCGTGAGCCAACGTGAAGAAGCGGAGAATGCCAAAGCCGAAGCAGAG
>DATHFS010000438.1:0-2270 GCA_035317975.1 Cyclobacteriaceae bacterium
CGGACATAAAAATTCCAGCACTGAAAATCGCCAGGACAATCCATTCAGGCTTGTTCAGGTGAAATTCCGATAAAGGGTAAAGTGCCGGAAGGCCGACCATTTTGTAAAAAGCAGGCGAAATTGTGATCAGGATAATCCATGCCAGAATAATGCTGATGAAATGGATCATCGTCGATTCGGTAAGAAACTGCGGGATCAACTGAGAACGATGTGCTCCCGATACTTTGCGAATGCCAACTTCCTTAGCTCGTTCGAGGGCGCGTGAGGTTGAGAGGTTAATGTAATTGATCAAGGCAATGAAAAGAATAAAGGCAGCGATCGTCAAAAGAAAATAAATTACGCTCTCGTTCCCACCTGGCTTAGGCTCATCCCGCAAATCATTGCAGAGGTGAATATATATTACGGGTTGAAGGGCAATTGATGTGTTGGCAGCCGAATTCCCAAGGTATTTTGTAACCAGGGAAGGAAGCTTTGTCTCCAGTCTTGCCGGATCCGATCCCGGAGCCAGCAAAACGTATGTGTATGAATCGAACTTTTCCTTATGCGGAAGATGATCCAGCGAACTCAGCGACAACAGGATACTGACATCCAGATGCGAATCTTTTGGTAAATCACTCATTACTCCTGTAACGACACAGTCATGGTCATCAAAACTTCCTTTCAACCGAAGTATCTTACCGATTGCTGTATCATTGCCAAAATACCGCTTGGCACTGGACTCATTGAGTACGATGGAATACGGATTTTGAAGTGCCGTAGCAGGGTCACCTTCCTTCAACGGGAATGAAAATACCTTGAAAAATGAAGCATCCCCATAATAAAGAGAAAGTTCATTGAAGATAACATGTTCGTATCTCAACGTGCAATCAAACCAGCCGCTGGTCGGAACCAATTGTGCAGCGTCAATTACTTCCGGAAAATCACTTTTCAAGGCAGGTGCCACCCTTTGTGATGACAAAGCGGACCTGTAAACCAGTTCGTTTTGATCATACGTGTTTGTCGTCACGCGATAAATTTGTTTCGCATTTTTATAAAATGAATCGTATCCCATTTCAAAATGTGCGTACTGCAAGATGAGCAGGCAAGCGGCAATACTCAGGGAAAGACCCAGGACGTTGATTGCGCCAAAGGTTTTATCCTTTAGAAGACGGCGCCATGCGACCTTAATGTTATTTTGAAACATATCCACGGAGTTCAATTGCGGTGAAAGTTTATTTCGCACAATAATTCCGGTCCGGAAGAATTTCATGACATTCCACACAAATCTTCTGCGCGCTCTTCTCTCCCCAACTTCGTCCACATCTGCTTCAAACTGTTCTATCAAATCTCCTTCTATGGTTTCATAAAGCATAGCAGGACAAAACCAGCCAATAAAGCGGATTGCCCACTTTGGCGGAACAGGGTGGTCACTGTTATTTTTCATAGCCCTGTTAACTCGACTTCAACTGCGGAACTAATTTCCACAATTGTATCCGATCTTCCTTCATGGCCCGGAGCACGGCCAGCCCGGCACTGGTTATAGTAAAAATCCGTTTTCTTCGCCCGCCTCTCGTTTTTGTGGCGCCACCGACCCGCGATTTGACATATCCTTTATCTTCCAAACGGTAAAGTGTTACGTGAGCGGCCGCCAGGCTGACCACTCTATTTACTTGCTGCTTAATTTCCTTTATGATCGCATTGCCGTAGGCGTCATCCTGTAGAATTCCGACAACGGTTAAAATGAGTTCTTCGAGTTCACCAAGGTATTCCTTTCCCATTTGTTTATTAATTGTTTAACAAATATAGGTGTTAATATGGAAGTTCCAAATGAGGCGCAGTTCAATATGGTGGACGGGGTTTCGCATCGTCCTCTTCAAGAGACGATGCTGGACCAAACCGGTGATCGGTGATTGGTGGATTTGAGAAAGGAGGATGTGCTTGCTATGGTCGATAATTATTGGAACCGATTATTGATGGAATGGATATGGCAGACTGTTCGAGCCACGCACACACAAACCTTATTACCTTAGTAGCACTGAGCTATCCCCACACTCAGAAACCTTATTACCTTATTGTCGGGGTATCCACCTTACAAGAGGCAAGGACATTGAGCCAATCAATCCCATGATTTGTGCTTATAGATAAATATGCAGGAAAAATAAGGTAATAAGGTTGGAAAGGCAATGGGACGTTTTGTGTACTAAGGTAATAAGGTTAGTGTTAGCGTTAGAATTAGCTAATACAAGGTCACGAAGAACACGACGAAACACAAAGGAATGGTGATCGGTGAT
>DATHFS010000439.1:0-2576 GCA_035317975.1 Cyclobacteriaceae bacterium
TTTCAATGATCAAATTAATTCTAGCCATTATCTTACTTATTTAAGTCCTGCTTGTTTCAATATTGAGTTCAGGGTCCCTTTAGGGATATCGCCCCCATGGACTGGAACGGTTACCTTTCCCTTCTTTATCCTATGCTCCAAATGAAGATGGCTCCCTTTTTGGGTTTTCTCAATCCATCCATCTTCTCGTAAAATTTTAAGGATATCCCTTACCTTCATTACAAATACGAAGGTAGCAATTTCGCTACCTATTCTCAAATGTCCAAACCGTATTCTGTGGATTTTCGAGCAAAGCATTTACTCCGCCTTTTAAGGCGGAGACTGCCAAGGGATGATCGTATCGGGCTTTAGCCATGACGAGCGACGATGAAGGGGGTTAGCTCGGTCGTATCGTCCCCGTTGGGTGGTGGTCAAGGATCGTCTCTCGGAGAGGACGATGCGGAACGATGGGGGCGTATCGTCCCCGTTGGGAGACGATACTTGACTCCCGCAACGCCCTGTGTCGCCTTCCCACATCCTGTTCAGCCATTAAGTGAGGAATTGCATATAATTATCTCTCGATATACTGACCAGATCCGTCCCGGGATAGGCCTGCGAGAACGATGCTGGAAGTTTTGGTTTTACCTTCCCATCCCACTTGAATTCCCTGGCATGCAGCACACCCTCTGTTTCTTCGATCAGGTCTATTTCCTGTTGCGCATGGGTGCGCCAGAAATATTTATTGACAAAGCGATGACGATAATGGTCGGCCTTCATCATCTCACTCATCATAAAATTTTCCCACAGTGCACCTTTGTCCTGCCGCAGTCCGATGGGGTTAAAATTCTTTATGATGGCATTGCGGATTCCATTGTCATAGAAATAGACTTTTCTCCCTTTCTTTATTTCATTGCGGAGGTTTCTGCTGAATGCGCTCAGCTGAAAGACAACGAAGCATTTCTCCAACAAATCAATATACCGTTCTACGGTCTTTGTGTCTGCTCCTACCGTTTGGGCCATTTCGTTATACACCACCTCATTCCCGACCTGAAAAGCCAGGGCGGTTACCAGCTTCTCCAATAAAGCCGGTTTCCGAATCTCCTGAAGAGAAAGCAGATCTTTGTACAAGTAATCATTGGTCAATTCCAGCAATGTCACGCCAGCTTCATCGGGATGATTAATAACTTCGGGATAAAATCCATAGATGAGCCGGTGTTCAAGTGACCGGCTTTCGTCAAGTGAGGAAGTGTGATTCACCATTTCCGCGGTGGATAAAGGGTACAAATGATATTCACGCTTGCGACCGGTCAATGGTTCACTGACCTCGTTGGCCAACTCCAGCGCCGATGACCCTGTTGCAATAATCTGAACCTTCCTGAAATTATCCACCATCAACTTCAGCGTAATCCCAATGTTCTTTACCCTTTGTGCCTCATCGATAAAAACCATCTGGACGTCACCCAGAAGTGATTGTAGTTGGGTAGACGTCACATTCTCCAATTGCAGACGTATATCCGGTTCGTCACAGTTGAGCCAGATGCTCTTTTGCTTGCTTTCTTTTCGGATCGATTCCAGCAATGTCGTTTTCCCCACCTGCCTGGGGCCGGTAATAATGATTGCCTTGCCTTTAAAAAGGTCGCCTGTGATCTCTTTTTCAATAATTCGCTGAATCATAATCCCAAAATTAATATGAATTACAGGATTATAATCCAAAAATTCATATGAATTATTGGATTACAGAGCAGTTTTGGAGCAAAATAGGTCCCAACATCAGCCGTTGCACAAATTAGGAGTGTACCTCCTAATTTGTACTTTGTAGGATGGTTAGCCGCGATTTAAAGTCAATTCTCCTCACCATGGCTGGAAAAATGCCCATCATCAGCATTACCGGCCCCCGTCAATCCGGGAAGACTACGCTTTCAAAAATGTGTTTTCCGGATTACGATTATGTCGATCTTGAGTCGCCTGAAACAAGGCTGGCGGCGGAAGAAGATCCACTAGCATTCTTACAAACACAAAAAAAAGGTTTGATCATTGACGAGGCGCAACGCATGCCTGACCTTTTTTCTTACCTGCAGGCAGGAAGGGACAAAAAAGGTAAGACAGGCGAATACATCTTAATCGGATCTCAAAATTTTCTCCTCAATCAAACCATTTCGCAAAGTCTGGTGGGGCGAGTCTTTGTGTCCCATTTGCTGCCCTTTTCTATGCACGAGTTGCGTCAAGCTGAAATCCTTCCCAAAAACCCCAATGAGGCAATACGCAAGGGCTTCTATCCCCGCCTTTACGACAAAGACATCGAGCCGGCACTATTCCATCCTTCCTATAACCAAACGTATCTCGAACGGGATATACCGAGATTGATCAGCGCAGCCAATAGTAATGCCTTTCGGAAATTCATGGAACTGCTTGCCGGCCGAACGGGCCAATTGATCAACTTCTCCGAATTGAGTATTGAAGTGGGCGTTAATTACCAAACCATTCACGCCTGGTGCTCTGTGCTGGAGACCGGCTTCATGATTTTCTTTCTTCAGCCCTTTCACAAGAACTTTTCCAAGCGCCTTGTCAAAAGGCCTAAAATCTACTTCTACGATACG
>DATHFS010000440.1:0-7176 GCA_035317975.1 Cyclobacteriaceae bacterium
CTCGACGACTACCTGGATATCACATTCGATCATCCGGAAAGTCGTTTCCATTATTTCACACAAGACGTTATTCCGGCTGCAGAAGAAGGAACCTGGAAGTTTTATGTGGGGTGCAATTCGGCAGACGCCAATGCAAATCTGGAATGGGATAATTCCAGGTTTGGAAATAACGCCGTAACCGTGTGGTTACTGGATGTCAGCGAAGTCCGCCTGGTGGATATGAAATCGGTGGGCCGTTATTCCTTTGCGAATTCCGGAAACAAGGAATTCAGGATTTATTACAGCCGGAATGGCAAAGAAATTATTCCCGATATAGTGTCCGTCGGCCGGCCCTATCCCAATCCTGCCTCATCGGCATTCAATCTGTCGCTCCTGCTTCCCGAACGCAACCGGCTTCACCAGGTGGATATCACACTATTGGATATGCTGGGTAAGCCCGTAAAGAAAATATTCAATGGCGAAACAAATTCAGGTATTCACACGATCGCTTCTGATGGAATCGATTCCTACGGAGAAAAGCTACCTTCCGGAATCTACCTGATACGATCGAACATCAATGATCAGCTTCAATCCAGTCATCGGCTCGTTATACAAAACTGAAAAGCGCATATGAAAACGATTTATGCCGTTACATTTGTGATTCTGGTAGGCTATTATCCCGTCGCATCCCAGGAACTCCGCACGCGCACCAACGAGGTTCATGTCTCCATGAAGGAGCCCCGGAGCAGAACGTCCGTGCCTGTCATTTCCTGGGTATCGCCGCGAATGGAATTTAGCAACAGCGCTGAACGCCAGATCGAGATCGAGGCCACCGTTCAATCGGATGTACCAATAAAGAGTATAAAAATCGTTCTCGGCGACGTTTCATCCGGCGCTTCGCGGGGTGAAAAGGCTGTGCATGTTGTTGAAAATTCAGTTTCACAAACGGTCAGGCAAAAGGTTTCGCTGATGGAAGGATCGAATTACATTGAAATCGTGGCTGAGAATAGTAATGGGGGAACGGTGTCGGCGGTGCGCAACGTGTTGGTGGGCGAAGATGTGCTTTCGGCAGTGAGTACCAACCGAAAAGATTATGCCTTATTTTTTGCCACGGACAATTACGATTATTGGACCGACCTGGTCAACCCGGTATACGATGCCAATACCATTGCCAATGAGTTGAAAGAAAAATACGGTTTTGAGACAGAAGTGATTGAGAATGCTAACCAGGAAGAGGTATTGGTCAAGATCAAGGACTATTCGAAAAGAAATTACAAACCGCAGGACCAGCTATTCATCTTTTTTGCCGGGCACGGCCAGTTCGACGAAGGGTTCAGTGAAGGATATGTAGTGGCTAAAAATTCATTGGAGACCGACAGGGCAAAGACCACCTACATTTCACACTCCAACTTGCGATCCTATATCAATAACATTTCGTGCAGCCACATCCTTCTTACGATGGATGTCTGCTTTGGCGGAACGCTGGATCCCGTCATTGCAAGGGCACGTGCCTCCGACAGCAAAGATGAGTTGACCAACAATGAATTCCTGGCGAGAAAGCTTTCTAAAAAAACGAGAAGGTATATCACTTCCGGAGGGAAAGAATATGTTTCGGATGGTATTGTCGGCAAACATTCACCCTTTGCTTCCCGGTTGATCGAGGCATTCAAATCCCGGGGAGGTGATGATGGTATTCTCACCATGAGTGAGATTATCCCCTACCTCGAAAAGATCAAACTGAACGAGCCCCGGTCGGGGTCCTTTGGCGACGATGAAAAGGGAAGTGATTTTGTTTTTGTAGTTAAGCAATGAGTTTGGGGCTTCTATAATTCGTCGCCTTCACAAACTTCCGTTTTGCGATAAGTCAATGCGTCACTTCCGTGACCTGATTTCAAGTATTAAATTTCTGTTTATCGGCCGGCATTGTTGAGTTTTCAAGACTCACCATGCTCCAAATACTTTTCGAAAAAATGTCAGGTTTTCCGTTGACTTGAATGAAGGTTTTGTATTTAATTTTCCCATCCTTAGTAGAAAATTACTTCTTCCCGAGATTCTCTAATCCACTGTGGACGATTTCTGATCAAAAAATGTTTGAGTACGATCACAGCTTGCTAAGTTTAATTGAATTGCATAAAATAGGCATCAGAAGCACCCGGGAGCTTGAAGAGGTTATCGAAGGGTATTCTTTCGCCAACGAGGAGTTTCTTGAAAAATGGGAATACAATGTGATTCGTTTTGTTGGTTTTACAAATAGGTCAAGAGCACTGAAAATAGCGTGCAGGTTTACGGATGATTGGCGGCTGGCAACAATAGACGCCCGGATCGCTTCTGTCCAAGAAATCATAAGTCATTTTTGCAGGTATTGCTGACGTACATACTTTTGCAAAATTACTTGCCCCATGCCTGGGCCTATTGTACCTTTGTCTCTCCCGCATGAATTTGATGACTACTATGCAAAAAACAAATAACAAAACTGACCTGAAAAGCAAGAATCCATTCTTAACAGAAATGGCCGATGAGCTGTGGCAACGTCTGGACGAAGGAAAGAATCGGGTGTCAAAGGAAGACCTTGTAAAGCGAGCAGCAGCGTTGAAACAGAAAAGCAGAAACCAATCTACGAGTAAGTCCTAGCGGCGCTGAAAAGTAGAAGATGGGCATAACCAAGGTCACGAGCCAAATCCAGCGAAGTCACTGAAGGTGGAGTAGTTTGCCTCGTACACCAGCACGTTGACCCTGCCAACTGCCTTATCCTTTTTCAATACCTGCCAAAGATCATAGTTGCCTGTAGGTTCAGCCGTGGTTTGCACAGATAAAGCCAACTCTTCTCCGCTAATCTGTGGCCATAGTACTGTGGCGATTTCAGGGAAAACAACTACATTTATTTCCCCGGTCTCCGTTGTTTAATAT
The DNA here is from genome assembly GCA_035317975.1 of Cyclobacteriaceae bacterium. Classification (GTDB taxonomy): domain Bacteria; phylum Bacteroidota; class Bacteroidia; order Cytophagales; family Cyclobacteriaceae; genus ELB16-189. Next base: position 2,887 of record DATHFS010000440.1, read on the forward strand.
GCCACGAATCCTATGCCCCTTCCTCCTCTCTCGCCTTTACCCTCGTCTTGGCACAATCCGAATGTTTTAACCCATAACTAATTAAAAAATGAACGAGAATAAGCAAAACATTTTTGCCGCCGGCCGCAGGGGATTTCTAAAATCAACAGGTGCGGCAGTGATTGGGGGGACATTAGCGCACCATATTGGCTTTGCCAAACAACCAACTTCAACGGGAATCAGTAACACCTTAAAGGTAGGCTTAATTGGCTGCGGAGGCAGGGGGTCGGATGCAGCGGGACAAGCTTTGCAGGCCGATCCTCATGTCGCGCTCACGGCCATGGCCGATGTTTTTCCCGACCGGCTGGATGAATCGTACAAGGCACTGGTTGCAAAGTTTCCGGAAAAAGTGAAGGTGGACAATGCGTACAGGTTCATCGGGTTTGATGCTTATAAAAAAGTCATTGAGTCTGATGTCGACGTGGTCTTGCTGGCAACCCCGCCTGCATTCAGGCCCGATCATCTGATGGCCGCCATTCAGGCTGGGAAACATGTTTTTTGTGAGAAGCCCGTTGCCGTAGATGCCCCCGGCGTCCGAAATGTACTGGCAGCAGCAAAAATGGCGATGGAGAAAAAATTATCCGTTGTTTCGGGATTTTGCTTCCGGTATGACGTTCCAAAAAGAGCGCTCTTCGAAAAGGTGTTGAAGGGTGAGATAGGTGAAATCAAGAATGTTTACACCATCCGCAACGGCGGCCAGCTATGGTCATTCCCCCGGCAGGCCGACTGGAGCGACATGGAGTATCAATTAAGAAACTGGCTTTATTACAATTGGCTGTCCGGAGACTTTATGACTGAGCAAATGGTGCATAGCCTGGACATGATGTCGTGGGCTATGGGCGACAAGAACCCTGTCAAAGCCACGGGCACCGGCGGGAGGCAGTCCAGGGTGGACGAAATTTATGGCAACGTGTACGATCATTGTGCTATCGAGTATGAGTATGATCAGGGCGTGAAGGGAATACATCTGAGCCGCCAGCAGGAAGGTTGCAGTACGACCAGCCGGGTGGAGATTGCCGGCACACAAGGTAATGCGTTGATCAGCGGCAACAGGCATGAGATCATGGGTAAGGTCAACTGGCAATATGATGGCCCGAAGAAGGACATGTATCAGACGGAGCATGATGAATTATTCGCTTCTATTCGTCACGGCCATCCTATCCATGACGGAGAGTCGATGGCCCGGAGTTCGATGATTGCAATTTTAGGCAGAATGGCAGCCTATACCGGGCAAACCATCACCTGGGATGAGGCACTTCAGTCGAACCAGGTCCTGGGACCTGCGGTGGATCAGTATAGCTGGAAATTAAAATGGGCCGGTCCCGAGATCGCAAAACCGGGCATTACTAAGATGTTCTAAAGCATCTCCTTTAAAATAAGATCCGATGAGAACTTCCCTATACTGTCTCATCCTTTGCTTCCTGCTTTTGCGGACAACGGAATCTTTTTCCCAACCCTCTCCTGTTGAATTTGGAAACCTGGTTCCCCTGGAAAATCTGACATCACCGTCCGGTAAGAATGAAATTCCTTTATCGTGGATCGATGTTAATACATCGCCTGAAACATGGAAGAAGAACGGAGATGAGCTGATTTGTACAGGCCATCCCATCGGGGTGATGCGTTCGGAAAAGCAGTATGAAAATTTTATCTTATACATAGAATGGAAGCATATCGAGCCCGGAGGAAACTCCGGTGTATTTGTATGGAGTGCTGCCATCCCGAATGCCGAATCACGGTTGCCGGATGGAGTAGAAGTTCAGATGCTGGAGCTGGACTGGGTGAACCTGAACAAGCGCGACGGTGAAACACCGCCCCTCGCGTACGTGCATGGCGAACTCTTTGGCGTCGGCGGCGTGCAAACGGTTCCCGACAATCCCAGGGGAACCCGGAGCAAATCGATTGAGAATCGGTGCAAAGGAAAAGGAGAATGGAATACCTACGAGGTGATTTGCGTTGACGGTATGATCAAACTATCCGTGAATGGCAAGTTTGTTAATGGCCTTAGCAAGTCATCGCAGAAGAAAGGATATTTGTGTTTGGAATCGGAGGGCGCGGAGATCCATTTTCGTAACCTTACAATAATAGCGTTACCGCCCGGAGTAACCGCGGCAGCCCAGACGGCGCCAGAAATAAAGTAATCCCAAACCATGACAATGAACTGACTACATTTATTTCACCAGTCTCCTGTCTTGAAATCCTTCCTTAATCCCATGATTATGAAAAGCTCAAAAAACCCAACCATGTTGACCATCTGGCGTAAGTTTGGCAACGCAATGCAGGTTGGCTTTGTCACGCTGATTGTTCTATCCTCCGCTATTCACCAAACAGTCACTGCTCGTCCAGCGAATGAGATCAGGATCCAGCGTCATGTTGCAGTAACCATGCGGGATGGAGTAAAACTGTACGTTGACCTTTACCTTCCGGCTGCTCCCGGCCGGTATCCAACAATTATATGGCGCACACCGTATGGGGTACAACGGGATGGATCGCATGAAGCATTGATCAGGTTTGCCATGAACGGCTATGCGGTAGTAGCTCAGGATGTCCGCGGGCGTTATGAAAGTGAAGGGAGCTGGGAACCTTTCCGGAACGAAGGCAAAGATGGCTTTGATACCATTGAGTGGGCCGCCGTCCAATCTTTTTCAAATGGCAAAGTAGCCACGGAAGGTGGGAGTTATAACGGCCATAATCAATGGCAAGCCGCCAGCCTGAATCCACCTCATTTGGTGGCCGCATTCCCAGCCCTGGCATCTACCAATATCTATGCTAACTGGCTAACAATGGGTGGGGCGTTTAGATTGAGTTTTAATTATGGATGGGGCGTCGTGCGAATGCCAAATCGAATTATGCTGCCTCAGTACTGGCACACTGAAGCGTATGCGCCCGAAGAACTGAAATACGAGAACATCCTGATGCATTTACCATTAAAAGACGGCGACTTGATGAGCGCCGGTACGGCCGTTCAACATTACCGCGACTGGATAAAACACGAAAGTTATGATGACTACTGGAAGTCGATCAGCGATGAAGAACATTTTGACAAAATAACCGTGCCGGTTCATACTTCGGGAGGATGGTTTGATATCTTTTTAGGCGGCACCATTAACGGCTATGTCGGCATGAAGAATAAAGGTGCAACCCCCGAAGCCCGTGCCGGTGCACGCATGGTCATCGGCCCCTGGGGTCATGGTCCTACACAATCTTTTGGCGGGGTCGACTTTACGCCCGCGGCGAATATCAATCAGCTCGAAACAGAATTGCGTTTTTTTGATTATCCTTTAAAAGGAATCAAAAATGGCCTGGAGGCGGAAGCTCCGGTGAAATTATTTTACATGGGCGTAAACAAGTGGCGAAGCGAAAAAGACTGGCCCATCCCCGGTACCCAGTACAAGGAATTGTACCTGACCAGCAAGGGAGCGGCAAATTCGGTGCGGGGAGATGGCGAACTCAGTTTTAAGAAACCTGCTGCAAGCGGCGTTGACACCTACCGGTACGATCCGCAAAACCCGGTGCCGACAACAGGTGGTAATAATTGCTGCGGAACGCCAACGCTTGCCGGACCGAGAGATCAACGACAACTTGAGCGGCGAGAGGATATCGTAGTTTATACAAGCGAGTTCCTCCAAAATGCGCTGACTATTGCCGGTCCCGTCAAAGTAAAATTGTTTGCCTCTACCGATGGGCCTGATACAGATTGGATGATCAAATTAGTAGACGTTTACCCGGATGATACTGCCATGCCGGTGTCCGAAGGTATTTTGAGGGCTAAGTTTCGGGAGGGACTGGATAAGGTCAGGTTGCTGACTCCGAATCAGGTAGTTGAGTATACGATAGAATTAACGGCCACCGCCAACGTATTCAAGCCCGGACATCGCATTCGTGTTGACATCACTTCGAGTAACTTCCCTCAATTTGATAGAAATCCAAATACAGGCGAGCCGTTGGGAAATAGCGCAACGATAAGGGTTGCCCAGCAAAGCATCCATCATGGAGGGTCTCGTTTGAGTCACATTCTGCTTCCTGTAGTTCAGGATTTGAGTGACAATTGATGGCGGAAATCCTTGTTGCTATGATCGTTATCCCTCTCCTATCTTCCATAACGAAAAGACAAAATTCCTTATTATGAATAAGAATTATATTGCAGCCGCGATTGTATTAATCGCACTTAGCCTTGTTTTTTCTGCAGCGAAAAGTCAAAACACTTCCCGCGAACTTCCGAATGTGATCATCATCTTCATGGATGACATGGGG
>DATHFS010000441.1:0-7943 GCA_035317975.1 Cyclobacteriaceae bacterium
CCGGCCCCTGGGCTTGACAATTCTTTTGGCGTATTGCCTTTACTTCGCGGCCATTGCGGTGGATGCCGGGATCAAGACTAATTCCGTCGCCGTTGCCCTGATTAGCGTACCCTCAGCCTTTATCCAACTGACCGGCTATGCCAGCGGATTTTTGAAGGAAAAACTAAAGTCAGCGTAGGACCTGTAGCGCTCAACCGTACGACAGAAGTCAGGTCAATCCTGACTTTTTCTTTAAGACGAGTAAACTTTTCGTAATTATGCATTAACAATTTGGTAATCTCCGCTCTTTTTAAAACATTGAACCTGTCAAACGACCGTCCATGAAATCCATCCTGCGAAGCCTGTGGCTGATCATTAATTACAAGACGATCATCGTGACTACGTTATCCGTGGTTTCAACCTACGTGTGTTACCGCTTTGGCCTCGTGGCCAAATTTCCTGACATGCTCGTGGGTGTGGCCATCGTTTTTCCGGTCGTTTTTTCGATCGGATCGGCCTATACGCGAAGAGAAACTGCCTTACAACGTCTCGCTGATTTTCGCGGTCATGCTGTGGCGCTCTTTTTTGCCACCCGTGACTGGACTTCGAACAAAGACAATGACTTACCGGCCCGCACCAAGAAGCTCGTTCACGAAATGATGCTCCTGATGAAGGAAATGTTTAGAATAAAAGACCGGCTTGAATGGCTGACCTATGAAAGGAAAATATATGACCTGTTTTCATCCTTGTCCGGCATCACCGTGGAAATGCGGAATTACGGAGTTCAAAGTGGAGAGATCTCCCGCGTGAGCCAATATGTTTCCAAAATGATACTGGCCTTCGACAACATGATGATCATTCACAATTACCGTACGCCGATTACCCTCCGCGCCTACAGCAAGGTGTTCATCTATACCTTCCCTATCATTTATGGTCCCTATTTTGCCAGCACATTTCGTGAATTCTCCTCGCAACTGGAATACGTCATGCCTGTTTTATACAGTTTCATCCTCGTCAGCCTGGACAATATCCAGGACCACCTGGAAAACCCGTTTGATGATGTCGGGGAGGATGATATACATTTTAATGTGGAGGAGACCACGCAGCTGTTGAAAACCGGTAATCGGTGATCAGTAATCGGTGATCGGTGGAGAATGCAAGTTACTAATAGTGTGGCCATGATCTTAGATACGAAGGCGAATCCACCGATTACCGATCACTTTTTGTCTACAGGACGAATCGAAATCCCCAACTCAACTAATTGATCATTTGCAATCCCAGAGGGAGTATCAATCATCACATCGCGGCCGGCGTTGTTCTTCGGGAAAGCTATAAAGTCACGGATCGAATCGGCACCACCAAACAAAGAGCAGAGGCGGTCGAAACCAAAGGCAATGCCCCCGTGCGGCGGCGCTCCGTATTCAAACGCCTCCAACAGGAAGCCAAATTGTTTGCGGGCTTCCTCATCGGTAAACCCAAGTTGACTAAACATCATTTGTTGGGTGGGCCGGTCATGGATCCGAATAGAACCGCCGCCCACTTCGGTGCCATTGATGACCATATCGTATGCGTTCGCTCTCACCTTACCCGGATCCGTTTTCAACAACGCGAGATCTTCCCGCTTGGGAGAAGTAAACGGGTGATGCATAGCATGAAAGCGCTGGGTGTCCTCGTTCCACTCCAACAGGGGAAAGTCCAATACCCATAAAGCCGAGAATTTATTCTTGTCGCGCAAACCAAGTTGCCCGGCGACGTAAAGACGCAGTTCACCTAATGATTTCCTCGTTTTGCCGGTCTCTCCGGCGAGCACAAGCAACAAGTCACCCGGCTCCGCGTGAAACTTTTGTGCCCAGCGATTGAGTTCGGATTCATCAAAAAACTTATCGACGGAAGATTTAAATGTACCGGCTGTCTCACACCGGACATAGATCAATCCCTTCGCTCCAACCTGGGGGGTCTTCACAAATTCCGTCAGTCCATCCAATTGCTTTCTGGTGTACCCGGCAGCGCCCTTAACACAAATCCCTGCTACCAACTCTGCCTCGTCAAAAACTCCAAATCCCTTTCCTTTCGCCACGTCATTGAGTTCAACAAACTTCATTTCGAAACGCGTGTCGGGTTTGTCGGAACCATAGGACGTCATGGCCTCCTGATAGGTCATGCGGGGCAGGGAAGGTATATCCATGTCCTTTACGTTCCTGAACAAATGCCTTACCAGGCCCTCAAACGTAGTAAGGATATCTTCCTGAGAAACAAACGCCATCTCACAGTCGATCTGGGTGAACTCCGGCTGACGATCAGCGCGAAGGTCTTCATCGCGGAAGCATTTGACAATTTGATAGTACCGGTCAAAACCCGACACCATCAGCAATTGCTTGAATGTTTGGGGAGATTGTGGCAATGCATAAAACTCGCCGTGGTGCATGCGGGACGGCACAACGAAATCCCGCGCACCTTCCGGTGTCGACTTGATCAGTACCGGTGTCTCCACCTCAATAAAATTCTGACTGTCAAGGTAGGCACGCGTCTGCTGCGCCATTTTGTGACGTAATTGGAGACTCTCCCGAACAGTGTTTCGCCGAAGGTCGAGATAGCGGTATTTCATCCGCAGGTCATCTCCTCCATCGGTGTTATCTTCGATCGTAAAGGGCGGAACTTTGGAAGGATTAAGAATTTCAAGACTGGACACTTTTATCTCGATATCGCCGGTAGCCATCTTGTCATTCTTCGACAGACGTTCCACGACCGTTCCTTTCGCCTGAATTACAAATTCACGGCCCAGTTGCCGGGCTGTTTGCAACAGCGAAGGGTCAGAAATTCCTTCCTCCAGAAAAAGTTGGGTGATCCCGTAGCGGTCGCGAAGATCGATCCACAGAAGGCTACCCTTATCGCGCAGCCTCTGCGTCCAGCCCGACAGGGTTACTTGCTTGTTTACATCGGCGATCCGTAATTCGCCGCAAGTATGCGTTCTTAACATGAGTTTTTGATTAATTTTGGACCGTGGGGCAAAATGGGCTCGAATTTAGCGGGGATTTCGTTGATTTCCATGATTTTTTTGATGCGCATATGAAGAACTTTTGTTTGATTGCCCTGCTGGTCACCTGCACTTCGCTCATCCCGGATAAACTCATTAAGACAAAAATAGCGGAGGGCATTACGGTCACATTGCCCTCCGAATTGAAGCGCATGCCCGAGGAGGATGTTGCCCTGCGGTATCCATCTGTTCGTGCTCCGTTGGGGGCCTTCACCAATCAGGACCGTGTAGTGGATTTTAGTGTTAATGTATCGGCTACCCAATGGCCTGATGAAAACCTGGAGATGGCGAAGCAGTTTTTTAAAGCAGGGATCTATAATCTTTATGACCGCATCGAAATGATTCACGAGGGAATTTATGAAATCCATAAAAAGAAATTCATCTATTTTGAATTTGAATCCCGCCTGGGAGCGAGCAAAATGAAATTGATGAGTCAGGAAGCGATCACTACCTACACCTATATTCAATACATTATCGAACCGGGACGGGCTATCGTTTTTTCCTTTAATTGTCCCCGGGAGCACCGCGAGGAATGGCAGGAAAAGGCGGCTGCGATCATGAAAAGCGTAAGGGTAAAATAGACCTGGATTAATCGGATTCGACGGATTTCCAGGATTAGTAGGATTTGATTGGACAAGTTGATTCTTTAACAAAATTATCTTTACAGCTTTTATCAGAGATGCTTGTGGACTTGTATACGGATGACTATTTCATGGGCGAGGCGCTCAAAGAGGCGCGCAAGGCGAATGAAAAGGGAGAAGTTCCTGTGGGCGCTGTGGTCGTCAGCCAAAATAAGATTATCGCCCGCGCTCATAACCAAACCGAGCAACTCACGGATGCGACCGCGCATGCTGAAATGTTGGCTGTTACGTCGGCCGCTCATTTTCTTGGTTCTAAATACCTTACGGAATGCACACTGTTTGTCACATTAGAACCGTGTGTAATGTGTGCGGGCGCTCTCCATTGGACTCAGTTGCAAAAGCTGGTATTTGGGGCCTCGGATGTCCAGCGAGGCTATTCGTTGGTTTCCTCTCCCCTTCTGCACCCCGGAACAGAGGTTATTAAAGGCATCAAACAGAAAGAATGTAAGGAATTCCTTGACCGGTTTTTCAAGAGAATAAGAGAAACTTGATTTACATTTGACCCGGTATTAATGAAATAGCAAAGAACATAAACGAACTACGACTATGGCAATGGAACTAAAAGGAAAAGTAATTCAAATCCTACCGACACAAACCGGGATGGGCAAAAAGGGTCAGTGGAAAAAACTGGAGTTTATTGTGGAAACACAAGCTCAGTATCCCAAGAAAGTGTGTCTTTCCGTTTGGGGAGATAAGATTGATCAATTCAATTTGGTGGCGGGAGAAATGGTGAGCGTATCCGTCGACCTGGAAAGTAGGGAATATAACAGCCGGTGGTACACCGAAGCTCGTGCCTGGAAGATTGAAAAGAGTGGCAGCGCAGCCCCCTCGGCACCGCCTGTGGGCGATGAACCTTTTGAAACCGCTGCGAGCGGGACTACCGACGATCTGCCATTTTAATTTAGGAGGCTACTCTTATCTTTTTGCGGGCCTCGTCGATCCGCTTGCCGTTCTTATGCTCACCCAGAATAATGACATCCTTGGTGGTCTCGTATTGGCGGGCGGCTAGCATCATTGCCTGCTCGCTGTCGCGGATGATGATTGTACCGCTTTTTGCTCCTTTGTTGCGGATTTCAATGTAAAAGCCATCTTTTTTCTTTTTCGGTAAAATAGGAGGTCTTCCCATGATTTGATATAGATTACGTGGTTTTATTACTTATTTACAACATTCAAAACCGCGTTTTTGGAAGTAAAGTTCCGTTAACCGGGTGATGAGCTGATGAACGGGCGCAAAGATACATTTTTTTTTGGTTTCGGGGTGCCGAATGGGATGGATGGCTGTCTTTTAACCACAGAGGTCAAAAACAAATGATATACATTTCGGATCCAAAACATCCTCTGCGAATTTTCTGAGCCATGAAAAAGAGAACCTTCCTTAAGTTATCATCTGCCTTGCTCAGTGGTACCGTCCTTTCCCCGCTGATCAGTTGCAGGCAAAAGGAGAAACAACACAATTGGGCTGGCAATTTGGAATACAGTACCGACCGATTGCACGAGCCAAAAACGGTAGGAGAAGTACAAGACCTGGTTCAACGCTGCAGTCGTCTCCGGGCGCTGGGTACAAGGCATTCCTTCAACCGTATCGCCGACAGCACGGAGAATCTTCTCTCGGTCAGACACCTTAATCAGGTGCTTGCTTTGGATGAGGGGAAACAAACGGTTACCGTAGGCGCGGGTATGCGGTACGGAGAGTTGAGCCAGCATCTTTATAGCAAGGGTTTTGCACTTCACAACCTGGCTTCCTTACCTCACATTTCAGTTGCCGGCGCCTGCGCCACCGCTACCCATGGCTCGGGTGTTAAAAATGGGAATCTGTCGACGGCCGTCTCTGCCATAGAGTTCGTCAGTGCCAATGGCGAGGTGCATATTCTTTCGCGCGAAAAAGACGGCGAGCGTTTCCACGGTGCCGTCGTTGGTTTGGGTAGTCTTGGCGTTGTAACCAATGTGACGCTTGACATTCAGCCTACCTTTGATGTGAGGCAAGACGTATACCAAAACTTACCCCTTCAGCAACTGAAAGACCACTTTGACGAGATCGTTTCCAGCGGCTACAGTGTCAGTCTTTTCACCGACTGGCAAAATAAGAATATCAGCCAGGTCTGGATAAAAAGCCGCATGGGAAAAGAGCCCTCGCATGAGGCAGCGCCAGAGTTTTTTGAAGCAAAGCTTGCCACGCGGAACCTCCACCCTATTGTTGAACTATCCGCTGAAAATTGCACGGAGCAAATGGGGGTCCCGGGCCCCTGGCACGAGCGGTTGCCGCATTTCAAGCTGAACTTCACTCCAAGCAGTGGAGCGGAGTTACAATCTGAATATTTCGTTTCCCGTCACAATGCAGTGGAAGCCATCTTGGCGGTAGAAGAATTGCGTGATCAGATAAAGCCTAACCTGCTGATCACAGAAATACGAACCATCGCAGCCGACGACCTTTGGATGAGTCCATGTTACAAACAGGACAGTGTGTCCATCCACTTTACGCTAAAACCGGACTGGCCATCCGTTCAGAAGCTGTTGCCCATGATCGAAGAGAAGCTTGAGCCTTTCCACGCCCGCCCGCATTGGGCAAAGTTGTTTACGATGTCGCCTTCCCATTTGAAATCCCTTTACGAAAAGTTGCCCGATTTCCAGAAACTGCTGGGAGAGTTCGATCCTAAGGGAAAATTCAGGAATGGGTTTATGGACGATATTACCTCACCCCCGGCCCCTCTCCGAGGCGGAGAGGGGGGAACTTAGCGAGAAAATTCTGTATAAATCTGCGAGATCCGACTTCGCCAAGGCTTCGTCGGACAGGTCTGCGGGAAACAACGTGTCTAACGTGGTCCATAGTGTGGCTCTGGCCGACCCTGCTCCAGCGCCCCCAGATCGGGAGCCTTTCCCGAATAATTGTCATTAACATTTGGTAGAATACATCCTGCATCAACTGCCTTGCTGGAGGGCTTAAGCCGGAAATCATAGCCTTTGACCAGATAGACATGGCCTCGCTTTTTGGGATCTGGCATCGGTACATTTTCAAAAACAGCATCATCGAGTTCTATACCGTGCAACTCGAAACCCGTCTTCGTCCTAAAATCGTTCAGATTCGCAAATTCAAATACAGGAAGTTCTTTTTCGTCTGCCTGATTGAGTGAATCACGGGGTGGATAGCTCCAACGGTACCGGGTTTGGATCCCGCTTTTCTTTCTGTAGCCATTGTAGTCCAGTGTGGAATAGGTTGTAAATGTCGTACCGGTCAGGGATGGACGATTTGCATCCGGCCCTAAGAAAAGGTTGTTCCTGAAATGGCCGTTGGAGAAAGCATTGATACTGGCTTCCGCGACAAAGGTATTTTGATATGTGAAAATACCGGCCGGCCGTATCATGTATTTCAATGCCGTGCCGGTAATGTTGTAGCAAATATTCCTGATAAAATAAACCGGCCCGCCAAAAACCGGTTGTGCGCTTAAGCCAGAATGATAAGCATTAAAACCTCTGTTTTCGAACACCCGGATATTGTGCACTCCCCCGTCCGTCTCGATGAAATCATCAGCCACATTGAAAATGTCGTTGCGATAAAAGTCAATGGAAACGCATTCCTTTCCCTTTTCCGGCAATCCGTGTGTATCGACACAAATGCCATCATGAAAATAGGCAATGGAATTGTGGCAAACCACATGGCTCTGCCCGTACACTTTTATAGCATAATAGGAAGTCAACGGAGTCGGATGCTCAAGACCGTACCATCCCGTCAGCGTGTCAGGAGCATGACGTCCGCGTATGACGTTATCGGCAATATAGAAATCTTTGGAATCCGCACTATAGGTAACCACCGCGATACCGACGTCCTCAATTTTGCAGTTCCTGACCGTTAACCCACTGCATCCCATTACCCTTTTCAGTCCGGCATAAAATGCGATATCCGTATTTCTTATCGTCAGTCCTTCAAAATAATGATAGTCTGCCGCCATCACATCGAAGAGGCGATACGAACCATCGCCGTCAAAAATCACTTCGCCATCTCCCGCTGCCTTGATGACAATGGGTTTCTCCGCCGTTCCTTTTTGAGTGAGTACGTAGGCGCCATGAAAGTCGAGGGCCAGTGAGTCGGCATAACGAAGACGATGACCTCTATACAAACCGGCATGAACCAATATGATGTCACCGGCCTTCACCCTTGGGTCCGGCACATTCCACCAATCACCGGTGTCGCCTTCGCCATAGTATGCTTCATTTAGTCCGGTAAAAGCCGGTTTTTCCTTTGGTCCTTTATATCCCGGTGGATAAACATGGTATACCTGACCCTGATCATAGGG
>DATHFS010000442.1:0-3957 GCA_035317975.1 Cyclobacteriaceae bacterium
TTACCGTATCTCGAAGAGATCACGGAAGAGTAACATTTTTAGCCATGTAATGCCGCCGGCAGATTGAAAGAAAAGGTATTCCCGTCGGGCTCACTTTCTACACTGATATGCGATCCATGTATTTCTAAAATATTCTTCACAATGGCCAACCCCAACCCCGTACCGCGACTAGCTTTACTGTTTTCTACTTTATAGTACCGGTCAAAAATGTTCGGGAGCTCATTGGCGGGAATCCTTTGTCCGGTGTTGAACACCCTTATAAAGACATTGGCCTCCCCGTTTTCTACCCTGATCCTCACGTTTCCGTTTTCCGGGGTATAATTAATTGCGTTGTCGATGAGGTTTTGGAGGACCCGGTCAATCATGGCTACATCCGCCAAAACCATCGGAGCGCCAAATACAAATTCTGTTTCGAGGAGGATGTTTTTTTCGCGGGCAAGCAATTTATATTTACCGGTCAGGTCCTGTACCAGGTCGGAAATAAAGAAGACCTCCATCTTCGGTTTCACTTGTCTGGATTCCAGTTTAGATAGCTCAAATAAATCAGCCACCAGGCGCTTCAGCCGCTCTGTACTTTTCATAATGGTCTCGAGGCATTCCTTTTGGTTTGTTTCGTCCAGGGATCCCTGTTTAATAAGGAGTGTCTCCACATAACCGTGAATAATTGAAATGGGAGTACGGATATCGTGGGAAATATTCGCAATCAAATCCCGGCGAAGCTTGTCGACTTCCTTCAGGTCCTCCATATTTTTTAAAATGGTGTCAGCCATCGCATTAATGGTTATGGATAGCTGAGCCAATTCACCGCCTGACCGTATTGCAATCCTGGGTTTCAGATCACCCGATTCGAATTTCTTAACGGTACGGATAATGTCGCTCAGGGATCTCATCAGGAGCCAGAGCACAAACAAACCGATGAAAAAGGCAGCTGCCAGAGTCAGGACAAATGATCGAACGCCTATTTTCAATAAATAACTTTCCTGCAGGGCGGAAGCAATCGTGTCATATTCTTCACTCGCTAATATCATGTACACATACCCAAGCAGCGCCCCATCTTCATAAACCGGAGCAGCAGAAAAAATCTTGAACCTTCCGGGATTTCGCGGATCATCACCATAGATCAATGACTTTCCATTGTCCTCAAGAAAGTCTTTTATCGGCTCAACGGATACCGTATTCTGATCCACTTTTTTGTGCAGCACAACGGAAGACAGAATTTTGCCTTGTGGGTCAAGTATATAGACTTCCAGGCTTGGATTGACTGCCATCATGGAATGCATGATCGTTTCCAACGACCCCTCATTTACCTGGCCGTTGATAAACGGCGTCACGTGTTTCAACATGTGGGAGGCGACGTTGGCATTCAGCTTTTGTGTAGTCTCATCTGAATATCGTTTGGCCAGGGATATGGTTATTACTACAAAGGCGATACCCAGCAGCACAAAAATCAGGAGGAAAAGACCGGAAATTCTCCAGAATAAACTTTCCCTGATCCGGGTAAAGGGTTGGAGATTATTTAATTTTCTCATTTGGAACCTCATCATTAAACCGGTAGCCCACTCCCCAGGTGGTAAGAATATACCTGGGTTTTGAAAAATCCGGTTCAATTTTCGAGCGCAGCCGGTTGATGTGAGAATTGACCGTATGCTCATAGCCGCTGAATTCATATCCCCAGATAAGGTTCAATAAATCCTCCCGGCTATAACTCTTGCCCGGATGAGAGGCTAATAACTGAAGAAGGTCATACTCCTTGGGAGTCAACTCTACTCGACTGCCTTTCAGCATTATTTTGCGCTTCTGTTGATCAATAATCAAATCCTCAATTTTGATCATGCTCTGCAATTCGGGCGGAACCGCATTTAGGCTGGACCTGCGAAAGATAGCCTTTACACGGGCTACGAATTCCCGAATGCTAAAAGGCTTGGTCAGGTAATCATCTGCTCCCGTTTCCAGGCCAAGCACCTTATCAATCTCCTCCGATTTGGCGGTAAGCATCAAAATCGGGCAAACAATTTCTGCTGCTCTGAGTTTGCGGCATACTTCCAGACCATCCATTCCGGGAAGCATGATATCCAAAACAATAAGATCAAAGGAATATTGAATCGCCAATTGATGACCCATGTCGCCTGTCCGGGCCTGGTTTACCTCGCATCCCAGGTCCCGGAGGTGGATGGAAATCAATTTGGCAATATCTTCATCATCCTCAATTACCAATACACGTCTCATCGTCAACTGTCCCGGCAAATTACCTGGAAAAGTATCACAAATTGGTCACGCCCGGCACAATAAACGAACGGGCAGCGTATCAGTTGCTTTTAGCGCCATCGTCAACCCAACAGGCGATCAACCTGATTTGGTCCTCCGTCAGAACCGTACTCCCGGCGGGAGGCATGGATTTGTTCGTGGTCCGGGTCCTGATATTCGCAGCGTTGCTTTGAACCTGAGTAAAAACCGTCCAATTACGCGATGCACCGTTGTCCCCATTGTGACAGCCTGGAACCGCACAATTTTTGTCCAGGATCGGCTTGATATCCGTCGCAAAACCCGTACCGGTATCCCCGTGCTCAACGCGCACATTCACTGTAATCAGGCAGCCAGTAGTATCCCTGACAAGGAAGGGATAGGATCCGGATCTCAAATTCGAAAATGAATTTTGCTTGCCCGCCTTTTCCGTTCCGAATTGATATGAATAGGGAGGTGTGCCGCCAGAGGCCGTCAGCATGATCGAGCCGTTGTCATTCAGGCATTGATTGTCGGGGGTGGTAGCAACAGCAGCCTCCAGGTTTGAACCTGGGGCAGTAATACCGACCTGGATCCACCGTTCACAGTTGTTAGCATCTTTCGCGTAAAGCGTGTAAGAGCCCTGGCCCAGGTACAAAAACACGCCATTACTTTGATAGCTTCCATTATTGATAGTAAAAGCATATGGCGGGATACCTCCCGATGCAGACACGGTAATCGATCCATCAATGGCAAGGCAGGAGGTAGGGTTAAGTTTACTAACCAGCGTGACTGCCAATGTGGTAGAATTACAATTGAAGAACGTTTTCGGTATCTCATTATAAGTACATCCTCCAATAAGAAAAAGAATCGCACAAATTATCCTGATTTTTACTGCGCCGGCCATAGGGTTAGTCAAACGTGCGAGAAAAAAAAGTAGTGTCTTCGTGCATTCGTGGCTAGTCACGATTCAAAGTTCGCTTTACATCACCTTCAGATAGCCAAAAAGTCCATGCGTTTCGCCGTCCGGCCCGGCTGCAAAATAAAGTTTGTTCGGATCGGCGGAAGAAGCAGCATTGAAAGTTATTGCCCACAGTCCCGGAATAGCGATTGCGGCACCCTTTGTCATCAACTGACCTTGGTACGCACCATTTGCATCATATACGTTGATGTGACCATCGCCAAAGTTTCCAATCAGAATGGAATTCGCCGCCTGACCGAAAGTAGCGGGCGCCTGTACTATTCCCCACGGAGAGTTAAGCGTGCCTTGAGACGCGAAGCGCCTGATTAATACACCGGCGGGAGAATAAATATCTACATACCCATTACCCATCCCTGCCTGATCATCTGCATTATCGGGCCCTAGTTGTTTTGCATACGTTACATACAATTGATCATTGATATTTTGAACGTTAAAAGGAGCATAGCCAGGCGGTATACCAGGGTCATTAAACGGTTTGGAAGGAACAAAGGCAAAGTTCTTATCAAACACATCCACCCTGGCGTTGTGAAAGTCCGCGGCATAAATAAAATTACTGCCGCCATCATTTGCCAGGGCAAGCCCTTTATACACCGCACCGGTTGAGGATTGGTCGGCTACGGTTATAGTTGTGGCGCCGGCGCTTCCATTCCACGCGGAAAGAATTCCATTCTCGGTTGAAAAGATAAACAAGCTCTTGCCTTTGCCCGGAATAACGAAGTCGCTGGAACTGTTAAAAATCACTCCGGTGGGTGAGC
>DATHFS010000443.1:0-5878 GCA_035317975.1 Cyclobacteriaceae bacterium
AGTTTGTCGATGCCTAAATAGAGTTGACCATTTCATTAAGGAGACGGTGGTCAGAATCCAGGAGCCGCGGTTGAAGTGTCCGTTGAGTACAATCCACCGATCACCGATTACCGATCACCGATCACTGTTTCCCGCGCGCGGTGTCACCATAATCACATTTTCACGCTCGACAACGACTGCCCCAACAGGATCGCCCTTGCGCTTGCGAACAAATTTTTTGGGAGTTACTGCTACCGGACAGAGGCTTTCGTTCTTACGTTTGGAGTAGTAAGCAGCCAGTTCGGCAGCGCGCTCAATAACGTCTTTGGGAAAGGGCTTGCCGGCCTGGTGTTTGATCAGGACGTGGGAGCCGGCTACGTCTTTTGCATGCAGCCATAGATCTTCCTTGAACGCATGGTGCAGCGTCAGCGTATCGTTGCTCGCCGCATTTTTTCCTACCCAAATTTTGAATCCTTTGTATTCAAACTCATGATAGGGGACAGGGCTGTTCTGTTTTTCTTTAGCGCTTTTGACGGTCCCCGGCGCTTCCATAATTTTGCGCAAAGTTCTTAACTCGGGTTCATTTTTTATTAATGCCATTTTCTTTTCGACCGATTCAATTTCTTTTTCTTTTAATGCAATAGATTCCTTTAGCTTTTGGATTTCAATGACCTGGTTTTTAGCTTTTCTGTACAATACCCCGGCATTCCGCTGGCCATTCAGCTCCTTTTTCAGCTTGATTTCTACCGGCCGGTTATCGTCATAAAAGTTCTCCACGCTGATTTTCTCCATGCCCGGAGTGATGTGCTGCAGATTGGCCATGATCAAATCCGCCCACTGTTGATAATGCACGTCGGAGACTAATTCATTTACCTTCAGGTTGTTTTTTTCTATATAGTTTTTGCCAGCCGTAACCCGGGATTCCAGAGCCCGGAGGGCAGTGGACTTTTCAAGGTAGAAGGAATATGACCCGGTAAATTGTATATAAAACTGAGTGATGGCTTCGATCGGATCGGAGAAGGTGTACAGCACGTTTGTGCCCGGAAGTAAGGAGAACACCGGTTTTTGGTCCCGTTCCAGAATGTAAAACTTCGGATGTTCAAGCGTTTGGCGCAAAGCAAGGAGCAATTCCCACCGTTTCGCCGTATCCGCATCGTCAAAGCCCTGTTGGCGGAGGGTTGACCACACTTCTTTTCCAAAAGTAAAATACGTCTCCTTCAGGGTGTCTTGATGCGCGTCAAAATACGCCCTGCTCCAATCGATCGTGCGGTCGAGTTCACTGAGGCGGACTTCCAAATCGGCTTTCAAATGATTTCTGAAAAGTTCAGCGGGCTGATCACCCCTCACCAGGACCACATTGGCCCGGTTGCCGTGCATTTTAAAAAGCAAATGCCAGTCATCCTCCAACGCAATGGAGAAACTTCGCTCATTTTCAAATTGCCGGACCGCTGTTACTTTTTTAAGTATCACAGCCGGAAAAAGGTCGACGGTGTTTTTCCGTGCCCGGTTGAACGTCGGCGGGAAGGAAAGACAACAGAAGGCGGAGGTCAGACTGGCCTTGAGAAAGAATGACGAGGTTGAATTATTGAATTCCAGCACCAGCTCTTCCTTGTTCTGACTGAAACAAGAGACCAGGGTGAAGCCCCGGATTGCCTGATCGAGTGCCGGGCTGAGTTGGCGGAGGAAATAGAAATTGTTGTGCACGAATATGATTTTACTCTAAAAGTTTCACCGCAAAGGCGCGGGGGCGCAAAGCAGGCGCAGAGGCAAAAAATAATTGCTTCGTGGAAATTCATTAAAGCCTAAGAAGCCCTGAGCGTTTGATAAAACCATGCCAACCATATTTTCTTGATTCTCTGCGCCTACTTTGCGCCCCTGCGCCTCCGCGGTAGTAAATCGTGGGGAGGCATTACAACGTGATGACCAGTCCATCGTACGCCAACGCTATTCTCTTAGGAAGCTCCTTATCCACCACATTATGAAGTCCGAGTTTATGGCTGATATGCGTAAAATAAGTTTGTGCCGCTCCGATCTTTTCGGCCATCGCAATAGCCTCTTCCAGGTTGAAATGGGAAATGTGTTTTTCTTTTTGCAGTGCATTGAGCACGAGCACTTCGGTGCCTTTCAGTTTCTCCAGGGTGGGGTCCGGGATCCGGTTGGCGTCGGTGATGTAACTGAAATTTCCGACGCGAAAGCCATGGACGGCCATCCCCAGATGCATCACCGGCAAGGGCGTGAATAACACTCCTTTTTCTTCAAAGGGCGCGTCGTTGATTTCGTTCAGCTTCAACTGGGGAATGCCCGGATATTTCACTTTCTCAAACGCGTAATAAAATTCCACTTTGAGCTGTTCATGCACATTCCTGGTTCCATAGACCGGCATGTCTGCGTTCTGCTTGAAATTGTATGCGCGGACATCGTCCAGTCCTGCTATATGGTCTTTGTGACGATGCGTGAAGAGGACGGCATCCAGCTGCATGATTCCTTCCCGGAGCATTTGCTGACGGAAGTCGGGACCGGTATCGATCACAAAGCTTTTTCCGTCAATGTCCAGGTGGACTGAACTCCGTAGTCGTTTGTCACGGAAATCCATCGACCGACACACTTCGCATTCGCACCCGATCACGGGCACACCCTGCGACGTGCCGGTGCCAAGAAATGTGACTTTCAAGAGGGATTAAATTTGTACCTCGGCTTGCGAAAGGTCTTCGTAGAGCTTCAGGTTTTTTTCTGAAAACCGGGCGGTATCCAGTGCCACGACTTTCAGGATATCCAGCAGCGCATTGATCTTGCCTTCGGTGGTGAAGAACTTATTGACAATCATGATTTTCTGCTCCCGCAGCAGGCAATACCCGGACTTAAAATTTCCTTTTTCGTAACGCAGGATGTAATCCGATTCGGCAATCAGGTCCTCGAGTTTGTTCAGGAAGGGATTGGTGTATTTGATCATTCAGGATGGGAAATTTTTACGCGTGCAAGGTAGAAAAAAATGAGGATATTTAGGGCTTTAGATGAAGGGCAAAAGACTGATTGTAATTGCAGGACCGACGGCAGTGGGCAAAACAGGGCTCGCCATTCGACTGGCCCTTTTGCTGAAAACAGAAATTATTTCAGCCGATTCGAGACAAGTTTTCAGGGAGTTGGAAATTGGCACCACCAAACCCTCTCCCGAAGAACTGGCAAGGGTGCCCCATCATTTTGTCGGCATCAAATCGATTCAGGAGGAATACGATGCCGGGCAATATGGTCGTGATGCGCTGGCCATGCTCGATCGCCTTTTTGAAAAATACGATAATGTTATTCTATGCGGGGGCTCGGGGTTGTATATAAAAGCCGTCTGCGAGGGATTGGATGAACTCCCCGTCGTGCCAGTGGGAGTCCGGGAAAAGATCATGGCGGAATACAAAGAAAAAGGGTTAACATGGCTGCAAAAACAGGTGGAAGAAAATGATCCCGATTATTTTATGACCGTTGATCAACGCAACCCGCACCGGTTGGTTCGCGCACTGGAGCTTAACTATGCCAGCGGAAAACCAATCGCCGAGCTCCGTCACGAGAAAAAACAGTATCGCCCCTTTGCGATCGTCAAAATTGGTCTCGATCTGGATCGCGCTGAGTTGTACAACCGGATCGATCAGCGAATGGACAATATAATTGAAGCCGGATTATTTGAAGAAGCCGAAAGGTTGTATCCCCTGAAAAACCTTAACGCACTTCAAACGGTAGGCTACCAGGAGATCTTTGGATTTCTGGACGGGAATTATGATAAGGAAGAAGCCATTCGCCTGTTGAAAAGAAATTCCAGGCACTATGCGAAACGACAACTGACCTGGTTCAGGAAAGACAAAGCGGTCCGGTGGTTCCGGCCTGATCAAGTTCAGGAAATAGTAACCTTTGCGCTGACCTCTCTTCCTGATGAGCAATAAGAAAGTTATGATCGTCACGTATTACTGGCCCCCCAGCGGGGGAAGCGGCGTGCAGCGATGGCTTAAGTTCGTCAAGTACTTGCCTCAATTTGGCTGGACGCCCTTTGTAGTAACACCGGAGTCCCCTTCGTTTACGATCAAAGATGAATCGCTGATCAAGGATGTTCCCGCTGAAACCAGCATCAGCCGACTGCCGATTTGGGAACCGTACGATTTATTTCTCAAACTTTCCGGCTGGGCGGGTAAAAAGGATGTAAAACAGAGTGATTTTATCTCTACTGGAAAAAAATCCGGCTTTCAACGGCTCAGCACATGGATTCGTGGAAATATTTTTATTCCTGATGCACGGATCTTTTGGGTGAAACCGGCGGTTGCGTTCCTGGAAGGTTTTATGAAAGACCATGCTATCGGTACGATCATCACGACAGGACCTCCGCACAGCATTCATTTGATCGGACTTCGCCTTAAAAATAGAAACCCCGGGCTAAAATGGATTGCCGACTTTCGGGACCCCTGGAGCGAGTGGGACTTGCTGGACACGCTTTCATTAACACACCTGGCGAGAAGGAAGCACGCAAGGCTGGAACGCCGGGTCCTGACTTCTGCCGACTCGGTCATCACGATTGCCCCCTATCATGTCCGGCGCTTCGAGGCATTGAGCGGCAGAAGGGTAGACCTCATTACGAACGGTTTTGACGAAGAGGACTTCAAGGGCATAAAGAAAATCAAAACGCCCCGGTTCACGCTAGCCCATGTGGGCATGGTAGATGAACTGCGCGATCCGAGGCCGGTGATGGAGGTCCTTCGTGAACTCTGTCGTGAAGACAGCAATTTTGCCGCCCATGTTTCAATAAAATTTATTGGTCAGGTCAATTCTGCATTTAAAGAATACGTAAACTCGATTGATGAATTGAATGCCTGCACCTCGTTTACGGATCACCTCCCGCACCGGCAGTTGTTGAAACTGTATGAAGAGACGGATCTGCAGCTGTTGATCCTGGCCCATACCGTAATTGCACCAGGCAATTTGCCGGGAAAGTTTTTCGAATATCTCGCCTCGGGCAATTCAATTCTTGCGATAGGACCGGTTCAAGGTGATGCCGGTGAAATTCTTCGCCAGACCGGGGCAGGTGAAATTTTTGAACGATCCGACAAAGCAGGACTGAAGGCTTCCCTGGTGCGGTTTTACGAACGCTGGAAAAAGGGTGAGTCGGGGGATCGAAGAAGCATCGACAATTTTACCCGCAGGAACCTCACGGTGCAATTGGTGAAGTTGTTGGAGTCCGGTTGATTTAAAATTTTAAGACTTAAAATTTATACTTGGGGAGCATCCCACTTCAATATTCACTATTCCTCATTCAGCATTCAATATTCGAATTATTTCTAATTTATAAATTAATTTGATAACCAAGCGATTTATCAAAAGTTCGATAATCTATACCCTGGCGGGTGCATTGCCGATGGCGAGTGCGATCATCCTGCTGCCGGTGTACACGCGGTTCTTGTCGGCGGAAGTCTACGGAGCCCTGTCGATCTATCTTGTTTTCTCGGTGTTGATTCAGGTTGTCGTTACGTACGGTTTTGACTCATCCCTCTTTACCTATTTTCATGAGCTAAAGAATGATCCAAAGAAACTTTCTTCCTTTATTAGTTCAGCGTTTATTTTCATTCTGATCATTGGAATAGGAGTAGGGTTCATTATCACGGCGGCCGGGGAATGGGTTTTTGCGAAAGCATTTGCCGGGCAGAAGATCTCTTTTTTCCCGTATGGATTGTTGTCGTTGGTTACCGGAGTAGCGCAATCGTTGTTTAAAGTGAATAACAGTTTGCTGCAAACGCAGGGAAAAGCGGAAAGTTTTTTCTGGTCAAATCTCCTTTCTTTCTCCCTGATCGCCGCTCTTACCGTGGCCGGCCTGTATCTTTATCCTGATACGTTGGTGGGGCCGGTCGGAGGTCGGCTGCTCGCCGCGTTG
>DATHFS010000444.1:0-6299 GCA_035317975.1 Cyclobacteriaceae bacterium
CTTACCAATAAGGTTTTCAGTTGTGTTGAATAGTTTTCGCGCCAGCACGTCGCTGATCACGACAGCATTTTTGTCTGTCAAAACCTGGTTTGCGTCACCGGCAATGAGTTCATAGGAGAACATCTTGAAAAACTCTTTTCCAGCAAATCGTCCCGTCGCAGTAAGATTTTTGTCATCCAATGAAAGCGTATAGGGTTGAGGCCAGCTCGCCGTGATGGCATATTCCATCTCCGGCATGTCGGCGGCAAGTGCCTCGGCCAGCGGTCCCGGTGTGGTGGGAGACGTCCAGATTCCATTCTCCGCCCGAAGGCGATGCTCCATCGCCCGGTAAAGCCTGTTGTCTTTGTCATTGAACTTATCCACGCTCAGCTCATCACTGACCCATAAGTAAATCAGGAACGTGCAGGCCAACCCCGTGGACAGACCGATGAGGTTGATGAGAAACGAACTCTTGTAGCGCTTGAAATTTCTGTACGTGAGAATGAAGTTATGCCGGATCATAATCGTATAATTTGTGTTTGTTGATTTCGATTTTCGAAAAGCAAAAGGGCGGAGATAGTGGATGACCTGGAACCAGTAATTCAATTTTGCCCGGAGGAGCGATTTTCGTTCCACCATCGAATAAAATTTCTCCTCCAGATCACCCTGCACTTCCTCGGCAAGGTCGTCCCGTAGGAACCACGTTAGGAGTTTCCTGGCAAGCCTGGGTGGTATCGGGTTTGATTTGTTCAAATTCTATTCTTCAACGTGATTAACCGGGCATTTCACTGCCTAGTAACTGCCGGTAATCAATCATCAATAGTCAGACAGTTTGGGTCCAATTTTTCAAGTTAGTTCTCACCACCGATTACCGATTACTGCTCACCGATTACCTTACAAATAGTATCTCAGAGTAAATTTTTCATCCCTTGATAGTTTCATTCCGACCGAAGACTCAACACCGGGTTCATCAACGCCGCCCGGATCGCCTGATAGCTTACTGTCAACAATGTAATCCCCAACGCTCCCCCTCCCGCGGCCGCAAAAATCCACCACGAGATCTCCGTGTGATATTCATACTTCATCAACCAGCTTTGCAGAAAGTAATTTGCCGTGGGGATGGAGATGAAGCAGGAAATGATAACAAGCAGGACAAAATCCTTGGAAAGCATTCGCCATAAATTTGCCACGGAGGCGCCGAGAACTTTGCGAATACCGATTTCTTTTGTGCGTTGTTCAGCGACGAAGGAAGCCAGACCAAACAATCCGAGGCAACTGATCAGAATGGCCAGGCCGGCAAAAACAGAGGCGAGTTTTCCTACACGTTCCTCCGCAGCGAATTTCTTGGCATATTCGTCATCGACAAATTTGTAGTCGAACGGTGCCAGGGGGATGTACTTTTTAAAGGCCGATTCAATCAAGGTGATGGACTCGTGTGCGCTCTTTTTGGGGTTGAGTTTCAGGTTTATCCAGCTCACATCTTCATAGTTGAGGAAATAAACTGTTTGTTTTACCGGACTATAGGGCGACTCCATCAGCAAGTCCCTGATAACTCCGATCACATGAAGTTTGCGTTCGTTAAAATTGACTTCCATGCCCACGGGGTCTTTCACCCTCATAAATTTTACAGCGGCCTCATTAATGAGAATAGCCGTAGAGTCCGTGGAAAACTCCCGCGAGAAATCTCTTCCTTCTTTTACTTTCCAATTCACTGTTTTGCCGTACTCATGGGTGACCGAAATCGTCGCGAAACCCGCCTGGAGTGCGGGGTCTTTACCCTTCCAGTCAAATCCTCCATTATTCGACCATACTGCCGTTATGGGGCTTGACGATTCCGACAATTCCTCAATCGCCCCCGTGCTTTTCAATTCCGTCCTGAGCACATCAAATTTTCCGTGAAAATCAGGTGATTTCATAGAAATCATGACCAACCCTTCCCGGTCATATCCTATGGGTCTGTTCTTGGAGAATTGAATTTGTTGATAGACGATAGTGGTCCCGATAATCAGGGTCACCGAAACGGTAAACTGAACCACCACCAGGACTTTGCGCGGGAGAGAGGCAAACTTCCCCAATTTAAAAGCGCCTTTTAATACTTTTACAGGTTGAATGGAAGAGAGATACAAAGCGGGATAAGAACCAGCCAGCAAACTGGTCACGACAATGAAAACCAGGCTGAGCAGCCAGAATCCAGGATTGGCCCACTCGATGATTATTTTCTTGTCGGCCAGGGCATTGAACCACGGAAGGGAAACGAGGACTATTCCCATGGCCAAAACGAAAGATAAGACGACGACCAAAAAGGATTCGCTCAAGAACTGATTGATCAGTTGACTTCGCACAGAGCCTATCGTCATTCTGATGCCTACTTCCTTCGCCCGTTTTTCCGATCGGGCAGTACTCAAGTTCATAAAATTGATACACGCCAGCAGCAAGACAAAAATGCCGATGATACCAAACAGCCATACCATCTGTATTCGCCCACCGATATTTTTGCCCTCCTTCCAATCCGACCTCAGGTGCCAATCGCTCATCGGAAATAAGAAAACCTCAGGCCGAAACACGGTGTCCTCACCGACGTGGATGTATTTGACCATTTTGATTTTCCCGGATAGTGTCTCCATATCCGCGTTGGGCGGAATTTGGACGAATAACTGAAACGAGTTATTTCCCCATCGATCGACCGCGCGTTTGACCCAGTCTTGCTGTGTGATATACAGTTCCCAGCTGGCGATAAACTGCAAATCTTTAAATCCTGTATTGTAGGGCAAGTCTTCGTAAACGCCCGTTACTTTCACATCCGCTTTATTGTCAATTCGAATCGATTGATTGATCGGTTCGCTTGTACCGAAGAGTGCCAGCGCAGTGGATTCGGATAGCAAGACCGAGGTGGGATCATGAAGCCCTTTCCGGCTGCCCTTGATCATCTTTAAGGAGATCATTTCCGGAAAGTCTTCCTGCAAATAGTTTCCGCTTTTCGAGATATTTTGTTCTCCGAAAGTCAGGATGTGGTCTCCTGTCCAGGTGGCCATAGACAAATACTGAAAGTCGCCTCCATACGTATTTCGAAGTGCAAATTCCAACGGCCTGGGTATTGAATTTTGTGTGCTCTTTGTTCCATTGAACGTCTGATGTTGCATCACCTGTGCCAGCCGTTCGTAGTTGGGATGGTATTTGTCAAATGACAACTCATCATACATCCATAATCCAATGAGCATGGCTACGGCCATGCCGATGGCCAGTCCGCCGATGTTGATAAACGAATAGCCCTTGTTCCGGTTGAGGTTCCGGAAGGCAATTTTGAAATAGTTCTGGAACATAGCGTAACGGTTTAAATTCGTGGCCTTTGATTTTCGGATCGCAAAAGGGCGGAGATAGTTGATAATTTGATACCAGTAATTAAGTTGAGCTATAGGGAGAGATTTGGTTTTCGACAGGGAATAAAACTTCTCGTTCAGATCACCGTGGACTTCCTCTGAAAGGTCGTCACGTAAGAAGCAGTCCAATAGTTTCCCTGCAAGCTTGGGTGGTATGTTTTTGTCGGGTTTCAAGTCTTAATCGGATTGTTCCTGGTTCTTAGTCCTGAGGGTTTGGCCTGATTTCGTCCCATCGCCATACCTAAAATTCTTTACATGGGTTCATATTTCGTGAGAGGGTTTGCATTCCACTCCGAACTAGGAGCCAAGAACTAATTTGTCCATTGCAAATTCCGGGAACTGACTCCACAGCGATGTCCGAAAGTCCTTCGAGGTCTTTAAGACCCTGCGGCCACTGGCGGTAATTGTGTAAATGCGTTTCCTTCTTCCTCCGCGTTCGGCTGTCGATTTTCCCATTTTCGAGGTTAAGAACCCCTTGTCGTCCAACCGGGTGAGGGTAGAGTGGACCGCACCGATGGAAACCGATCGGCCGGTCTGCGATTCAAATTCCTCTGCAATGTTGAAGGCATAGGCCTCTTCCCCCAAAATGCCTACCAGAAGCAGGATGACTTCTTCAAATTCTCCCAAACGTGTTTCTTTCATATTATACTAGATTGTAGAACTAATATACGAAATCGAAATATATTTGTTCTACGATTTAGAAGGAAATACTGCGGAAAGGTGAAAAGGTTGCATTTGGGGGCGGGAAAATTTGGGAGGGACCCTCACAAATTAAGCCAATACGTGGTTCGTGTGTTGAAGTGTTGATGTGCGGAGGTGTTGATGTTGGGGGGGTACCTAATGGTCAGGTGTATGCCAGGATTGTGTTGAAGTGTTGATGTGCGGATGTGTTGATGTTGGGGGGTACCGCATGGTCAGGTGTGGGGCCTACTTCAACACATTAACACTTCAACACTTAAACACAGATTCCTCACTCATTCTTCAAACATTCGCTCGGGTTAATCCTGGCTGCCCTTATCGTTTGCGATCCGACGGTGATCCAGGCAATGAATAAGGCGATAAGACCGGAGCCTCCAAAGTACCACCATTCCAATTCAATCCGGTAAGCAAAGCTATCCAGCCAATTCGTCGTTAGGAAATAGCTGATTGGTAAGGCGATGAAAATAGATACAATGACCATTTTTGTAAAGTCGGTCGATAACAGGTAAACGATGCCCAATTCACTTGAACCCAATACTTTCCGGATACCAATCTCCTTATACCTTCTCTCGGCACTGAATGCAGCCAAGCCAAACAAGCCCAGACAGGAAATGACGATGGCCAATCCTGCAAAATAGCGCGACAGGACAGCGACTCTTTTTTCTGCAGCATATTTTGCCTGGTACGTTTGATCAAGGAATTTGTAGTCAAAATCAAACCCCGGGTTAAACGTTTTGTAGAGTTTCCGAAGCTTATTCACGATCTCCAATTCCTCTCCACCTTTTACTCTGACCATGATCGTCATCGCGTAATGGGGCTCCAATCTGAAGCAGAACGGTTTCACTTCTTCGTGAAGGGACTGAAAATGAAAGTTTTTGGCAACACCCACGATCTCACTACCGTCAATTATTTTGCCAATAGGATCCCGGATGGCCATAGCTTCAATGGCAGCCTCATTGTAAATAACCTGTAACGTATCGGAACCGAAGTCTCTGGAAAAAGTACGACCTTCTTTCATTTCGATGCCCAGTGTTTCAAGCACATCATAGTTTACGGCTGTACCATTCATGGTGATCGCTTTTCCGTTGTGGGAAACCGTTCCCGGCGTGCCGTTGCTCTCGCCAATCATGTCACCCATCATACTGGAGGCGTTCACAATTCCCGGTATCCGTTTTACTTCTGAAAGAAATGTCTCGACGTGGTCCGTAATCGACCCATCGGTTTCAAAATAAAGAACGTTGTCTTTATCATATCCGAGGTTCTTGTTTTGAATAAATTCGATTTGTTTATAAATAACCAAAACCGACACAATGAAGAGAACCGACAGCGTAAATTGAAATACCACTAATCCTTTCCGGGCCCATACTTCGCCTAATGACGAATTGAACTTTCCTTTCAAAACCAGGGCTGGATTAAACCCCGAAAGGTATAAGGCTGGGTAACTGCCCGCGGCAAGGCCTGTGAATAAGGTGATACCAAGAGCAGTCAGAATCAGATTCGTATCAACATGAACGGCCAATTGTTTTCCGGTAATCTCATTGAATTGGGGGAGCAGAACCTCAACGAGGACGATCGCCAGGAGGAGGGATAAAATGCTCATCAGCATGGATTCACTCAGGTATTGAAAAATAAGGATACTCCGTCTGGCGCCAATTGCTTTTTTGATTCCCACTTCCTTTATTCTCTTCGATGCCTTGGCGGTGGATAAATTCATGAAGTTGATGCAGGCAATAATCAAAATAAAAAGGGCAATCGTCGAAAACAGATTTACATACACGATCCTTCCTCCTGCCTGTATGC
Source organism: Cyclobacteriaceae bacterium (assembly GCA_035317975.1). Lineage (GTDB taxonomy): Bacteria > Bacteroidota > Bacteroidia > Cytophagales > Cyclobacteriaceae > ELB16-189. Next base: position 5,856 of record DATHFS010000444.1, read on the forward strand.
TATTTTCATATTTGCCATAGAGGTAATTGTCGGAATAGGGCCTGATAAACAACGTGCGGGATAGTGCTTTTTTATTTTTAAGAAACGCTTCTATTTTATGATTGACATGGTCAATGTCCGTGCCCTCCCGTAAGGTCATATAGGTATAGAAAGGTTCAGGATCATTCCAGTTTACCTCTTCACTCCCCATTCCCATAATCTCTTCAAATGAATCAAACGTCAATACAAAGTCGAATTGCTCAGTAGAATTAGCAGGGGTACCTTTAAAAACACCCGATACGGTGACCTGTCTTTTTAAATGTAATAATTGCCATTCAACGGTTTTGCCCAGGATATTTTGGGTCGTATTGAAAAGGCTTTTTGCAAGCCTTTCGGAGATCACGATGGAGTTTTTATCCTTGAGCGCCTGGTTTTCCTCACCCTCTGTAAGCGGATAAGAAAAAA
>DATHFS010000445.1:0-6418 GCA_035317975.1 Cyclobacteriaceae bacterium
ATCTTAAAATCGATCGGGTCGAATGTACTCGGACGGTGATGCTGGGGCCAGTTGAATTCGATGCCCCCGGAGATCCACGGTCCCGTCAATCCTACAAGCGCAGGTTTGATCACTCGATTATAGTAGACAAAGTGACGCTTCCTGATCTTGTCGTAGGCCATCTGGACCCGTCCGCCGAGTTCAGGCAGGATCATGATTTTGAGGTATTGATTTTCCAGGAACAGCCCGCGATAGGTTTTGTCCCGCTTCTCCTCCAGAATTTTTTCGACGACCGGATGCGGGTATACCACGCCACTGCTCCCCTGATAGACCCGGTTCTCCAGAAATATTGGATTTTTTTCTGGTTTTCCGATGCCGTACGTCGGAATGACCACATTTTCCTCCCAAGCCGACACAGTCTGAATATTCTCCATCTAAATCGTTTGTTTGTGCAAATCTAGGGCGATGCCAATGCACATTTGATGGATAAATTTTCTATTTTGATGGACAATATTATTTTTGCTGCCATGCAGGTAATCCGTAAGCGGGAAGGGTTTGAGGGACAACGCGCCATTGTCCTTCCGAAAAAAATACTGGAAATGTGCGGCTATTTGCCTACCGTGAATGGCCTGTACGTCACGGATATCGGATTTTATCCAAGGGCGACGTACCACTACCGCGAGCGACCGAACGGAGTTTCGCAGAATATCCTGATTTATTGCACGGAAGGAAAAGGCTGGCTCGAAGTTCCTGCCGGGCGTTTCATGGTAAATCCGAACGAATATCTTATAATTCCTGCGGACATGCCCCATAAATATGGAGCGGACGGAAGCATGCCCTGGTCGATACACTGGGTCCATTTCAAAGGCGTGCAGGCGCCGACTTTTGCATCGCTTCTCTCCAAGCAGTTCAAGGAATTCGTTTCGTACTCCCCTTTTTTGGATGAACGCATCCGGATTTTTGATTCCATCTATAAGACCCTCGAGTCCGGCTACAGCTTTGACAACCTGAATTATTCCAGCATTACCTTCGGTTATTTTCTCGCGTCCTTCAGTTTCGCCGATAAATTCGCTTCTGCGCACCACCCCATTGAAAAGGATGCGGTGGATATATCCATCGAATTCATGCAGAACCACCTTGATGTTTCATTGGCCCTCGGGGAGATCGCATCATCAATTAATCTATCCGTATCCCATTATTCCAGCCTGTTCCGTAAGAAGACGGGCTACTCACCGGTAGTCTATTTCAATCACCTGAAGATCCAGCATGCCTGTCAGTACTTGCAATTCACAACCCTCAGAATCAATCAGATAGCAACTAAACTGGGCATCCTCGACCAGTATTATTTTTCGCGAATGTTCACGCGCATTATGGGGGTCTCGCCGCTGGAGTACCGGAATCGCAAACATTAAAAGCGGCGCGGATTTACTATCCGGATCATAATAAAATCCATCATTTAAGTTTAATTCTCCATTCAATCGTTTGCACTAATCTTCACATTTGTAGAAATCGTTTTCGGAACTTTTCTGAAATCGTTTTTCGGAACAAATGAGAAAGAGTCAGTACATATTCTTCATCAGCATGGTTGCCGCCTTTGGAGGGTTGCTGTTTGGGTTTGACATCGCCATTTTTTCCGGTACAATTCCTTTTATTCAGCCTTACTATCAGCTTTCGGAGGCCCAGCTCGGGTGGACAGGCAGCTCTTTATATGTGGGGTGCATCGTGGGCACGCTGCTTACAGGGTATGCAACCGATCATTTCGGCAGGAAATTGCCCTTGATCATAGCAGCAGCAATTTTCACGATTTCTTCTCTTTTAATGGGGTGGGCCGGCAGCCACTCGATGCTCGTGTTCTGGCGGATCATCGCCGGCATCGGCGTTGGCGCCGCTTCGATGTTGTCCCCATTATATATAGCAGAAGTCAGTCCCGCTGCCATTCGCGGCCGGATGGTTTCCATAAACCAGCTCACCGTCGTTACCGGCATTCTGCTGGCCTACTTCTCTAATTATGTCCTGGCCGATTTCGAAAATAACTGGCGCTGGATGTTCAGTTCCGGCGCCGTGCCGGCTATCCTGTTTTTCATATTCGTGTTCTTCGTCCCGGAAAGTCCGCGCTGGCTGCTCAGCAAAGGCCAGGTTGAAAAAGCAAAAGCCATACTGACAAAAATTTCTTCCTCCAATGTTGATCTCGAGGTAAAAGAAATTCAAACCCGCGCCCAGTCGGCTGTAAAAGGAACCTTCTCCGACCTTCTGCAACCGGGAATATTCTCTCTTGTCATGCTCGGAATTACGATCGCTGTATTTCAGCAGATCTCCGGCGCCAATGCGATCTTCTTCTACGCGCCGATCATTTTTGAAAAAGCAGGAATGAACGTCAAAGATCAGCTGATGCAACAAATCATGATTGGTTTCATCAATTTGATATTTACACTCCTGGCCATGCAGCTGGTCGATAAGCTCGGTCGCAAAAAGCTGATGGTGAGCGGGGCTTTCCTGATGGCGCTCTGGCTTTTCCTTGTCGGGATCTGTTATTCGTTCGAACTGTTTGCCGGATATACGCTGACCATTTTTGTGCTGGCATTTATTGCGACGTACGCCGCTACACTCGCACCGGTAACGTGGGTGTTGATCTCCGAGATTTTTCCTACACGCGTACGCGGACTGGCTATTTCGCTCGCGACCGGAATGTTGTGGGTGGCCTGTTTTGCGCTTGCCTATGGCTTCCCGGTGCTTATCGAATGGCTGGACGCATCTCAGACGTTCTATTTTTTCTCGGCGATTTGCCTGCTGTACTTTTTTATTCTGCTGAAGTATGTGCCCGAAACAAAAGGAAAAACACTCGAACAATTTGAAACGGAAGCGATAGGACATTAAAAGGTAAAAATGACCCCCACAAAAAGTAATTTTTTTTGAAATTCATAAACAAGGAAGCACTATGAGAAAAACACTACGAATGGTATTGCTCGCGCTTCTCCCGCTGATGCCGGTTACCCTGCTCGCGGAAGGGCCAACACCCGATGATCAGGCCGTGCCGGTAAGAGGAACTGTAACCGATGGACGCGGACCCATTCCGGGGGCGAATGTTTTGCTGAAGGGAACTACTATCGGAACGGCGACAGACGCCGTCGGAAGTTTTGCCATTCAGGCAGCATCCGCCGATGATATCCTGGTATTTTCTTTCATCGGTTATAAAACGCAGGAAATCAGGATCGGGTCCCAGACATCGATAACGGTCACCCTGGAAGCCGATGTCGCAACACTCAGCGAGGTCGTCGTTGTGGGGGCCGTTCTCAAAACGAGTGACCTGACCGGGTCCGTTTCGTCACTAAGTGGAGATAAGCTGAAAGACATCCCGACAGCAAGCGTAACACAGGCCATGACCGGACGAATGACCGGCGTGCTAATTCAGAATAGTCCGGGTGTTTCCGGCGGCGCCAGCATCAAGATCCGCGGAAACAATTCAATTCAGTTCGGTGCGAATCCGATTTTCGTCGTGGACGGTTTGATCATGGACGGCGGGTTCAATCTGATTAACCCCAGCGACATCGAAACGATCAACGTGCTCAAAGATGCTTCCGCCACGTCAATTTATGGTTCACGTGGTGCAAATGGCGTGGTCCTGATCACCACAAGGAAAGGAAAGAAGGGAGAGGGCAAAGTAACCTATGACGGATGGTATGGCATTCAGAATTTTTCCCGCACCGTTCCGCGCATGGGAGCAAAAGACATTTTTAACCTGCGGGCGGATGCCTATGCCAATGCTTACATGGATGCCAATCCGGGTGCCGACCGGCAGGGCTATGTCAATTCGCTGCTTGATCCCAGCAATCCCCTGACTCCGTTCGCCCCGTACGAATTTGACACGTACCTCAGCGGCAAAAGCTACAACTGGCTCAATGAAGTTACCAGGTCCGGGGCGCAGCAAAACCATGCTCTCAGCCTGTCAAAAGCAACAGACCAGGGTTCCTATTTTGTAAGCTTCAACTACACCAACAATAAAGGTTTAATGGAAATTCGAACTACAACCGGATCACCGGTCGCCTTAACCTCGAACAAAATGTAAAACCATGGCTTAAGGTCGGTACAAACACCTCGTATGCACGCAGTCATGAGACGTATGTGCAGGGCGGCGTGTTTTCCATCGCCAACGGGGCCAATCCGTTGCTGGCCATCAACGACTCGATCAACTATTTGAAATGGGCGGGCGTATTGCAGCCGGATAGCTATAACCCCATCCGAAGCCTCCGGATCAAAGGGGACGGCTATCAAAGCCGTTTAATTACCAGCAACTATATCAATGTCCGCATACTGAAAAAAATCAACGTCCGTTCGACGTTCTCCGCCGACGTGATGGACACAAGAGATTTTTGGTACACACCACACGATATCGGACAATCCATTCGCAATTCAACCTCCGGAACAGCCCAGCAGCGAAACGACCACTACCTGAACTGGCAATGGGATAACACGGCAACGTACGATGTACTCACCGGCGATCATAATTTGTCCGTGCTGGGTGGCTTCAACATGCTTCAGAACAACTGGGATTACAACCAGGTCGATGCGACAGGGTTCGCTACCGATGACTTCTCATACAAATATATAGGAGGGGCTTATCTGCGTGACAAGTTCGGGCTCGCATCCGACTTTACTACCTATTCGCTGATGTCCTTCATCGGCCGCGCCAACTACAACTACAAAGACAAATATTTCGCAACGGTGACGGGTCGATACGATGGCTCGTCGCGTTTTGATAAGGGCCACAAGTGGGGACTATTTCCTTCGGTCGCACTTGGCTGGGACATTGCCAAAGAACAATTTTTCCAGAATCTCGATGTCGGTCTTATCAATCTTGCAAAAATCCGTGCAAGCTATGGTATTGCCGGGAATCAGAACATCCCCAACTTCGCCTACAAGACACTATACTATCCCCATTTTTCGAACAATGCTGTGACATTCGATCCAAGCGGGCGATTGGGTAACAGCGGTCTTGTCTGGGAACGCCAGAAGCAACTCAATCTCGGGTTGGACCTTGCGCTGATGAATAACATCCTGAAAGTATCCTTCGATTATTTCACCATCAATAATGAAGACCTGCTCATGCAGCGCCCCCTCTCGACGGTGACGGGGTTCAATAATGTTATCGGCAACGTCGGCGCGATGACGAATAAGGGTATCGAGCTCTCCGTCAACGCGCAGGTGCTGAATCGCGGAGGGTTTGTCTGGAACATAGCGGGTAATATTTCTTCGGCCAGGAACAAAGTAACGAAACTCTATGGTGATGTCAGTGCGATCTACAGCAAGGGCGGGTATACCGGAGTGGAGATCCAGCGCGAAGGAAATTTGTTCCTGAATCAGTCGATCAATTCGATCTATGTTTTCAAATTCGACCGGATCGTTCAGGAATCCGATATGGACTATGTCAATTCCCTCGACCTGGGCGGACGCGTTGTCAAGCCCGGCGATATACTGCCACAGGACGTCGATCACAACGGAATTATCAATGATGACGACCGTACCGTCGTCGGCCGGAAGGATCCGAAATTCTACGGAGGTTTCTCAACCGATCTATCGTTCAGAAATTTTACGCTGAATGCTGTATTTACCTATAACTATGGTGCAAAACGGATCAGTTATTTATACGAAGGACTTATGAACGGTACCGGCATGTCAGCCGCACACCCGGATATGCTCAATCGCTGGACACCGACAAACACCCAAACTAATGTTCCGCGCGCTTACAGTGCGAGTGGACGTTACGGATTCGGCGATGTTGATCTCGGGATTCAGAATGCTTCGTTCCTTCGTTTGTCGGCACTGACGCTGGCATACAACCTGCCACGCGCCATCCTGGATCGGGCGAAGATTTCCACTCTCCGGATTTACTTCACCGGAAGTAACCTGTTTATTAAAACCAAATACAAGGGATATGATCCCGAGGGCGGTGACGACTATCCGATGTCACGTCTGCTGGTCACCGGTATTAACGTCGGCTTTTAATACAACGCAATACTATTCAAGAGACTAATCGAAATGAACACAATGAAAAATAAAATGTTCGCAGCGAAACTGATGGCACTGATGCTGGTGGTTTCGGGCTCATGCTCTAAGTTTCTGGATGAGGAGCCGCAAACGGCTCTGACGCAGGAGAAAGTATTTTCCGATCTCAATAATATCGAGCCCCTTGTTCTCGGGCTCTATACGAGCTGGAGAAATACCAAGAAGGATCGCGGTGGTTTCATGTTCTCGCTGGGAACAGATGAATCACAGCAGGGTGCTTACCAGGTGCGCACGGAATCCGGCCAGGCAGGCCTCGACCGATACGATGGATTTCTTGCGCCAAGCAATACAGCGTTGCAGCAACAGTGGGACAGTCGATGGCCTGTGGTGTCTTCTGCCGCAACAACAATCTATGCGCTGAAGACCAACCAGCAGGACC
>DATHFS010000446.1:0-2308 GCA_035317975.1 Cyclobacteriaceae bacterium
AACGTCGTGCGTAACCTTGTAATCCCTTGCCCGCAGGGAAGGGCTGATGAGGATCTGATCGATCCGAATGGGTAGTCCCAGAAACCGAAACGAGTATTGAAAACCGGCGCCCGACCCGGCAAAGGCGTCGGTTAAGAGTGAAGTTATTTTCCGATACGGATAACTGACCGGTGTTTCGTTGAAGTCGCCGCACAGGATGACCGGGTAAGGAGATCGCTGCACAAACCGATGAATCAGTTTGACGTGCCATGTCCTGGCCCGGATGGCGGCGCGGATTTTTCTTAAATTCCCCCTTACGGAATAACTCGTAAAATCATACGACATCAGGTGAACATTAATGACCCGGAGGGTATCTTTTCCTGTGGCCACATCTACCCACATCAGCCTATTGTATGAGTTGAAAGCAAATTCCATTTTGCCGCTGCGAATAATGGGGTACCGGGAGAATATAAATAGACCCAAATGGTCGCCGAGCTTGGTGTGTTTTGACGAGGATGCCTTATGGTACCCTGGAATTAGGAATGGAACCTGTTTTCCCTCGACCATTTCCTGGAGGCAGATTATATCAAAATCATTTTTCGCTATCCACGTCTGAAAGGCTTGTTTATTTGAATCAAACTCGGCCCGCTTGACATAAAACTTCAACGCATTCATATTGTGTGTCACCAAATGCAAGGGTGCTGCAAATTGGTGGTCGGCCGGGATGAATGAAAATGAAGTTGAAAAAAGGGGCAGAGCAGCACACAGAATGCCTGCCGGGAGAATTGCCCACCGGGACCGGGTAAGGATAAAGTAAATCAACGCTCCCGCTATCAGGAGGGTAAAAGCCGGAATGGTCAACGAAAGTATTCCGGCGACGTACCACTCGTCGGGGGGAATTAAAACAGAACAAAAGACCGGGATAGATAAAAAAGTGATGATCAGAATCGTCAATCGAAGCCTTCGAAAAAACATTGATCAGCAGTAGGGATAAGCCATTGCAATATACGGATTTCAGTCGGTCGAAATTTCGGAGCAAAACGGGAGAAATCCGCCGATCTACGGCATCGACCGCTTAAAATTCCGTACCTTGTACTCTTCCTGAAAAGGCTTTCTGACCCTCTTTTAACCCTCCCAGCGATCGATTCCTGACTCATGACAACTACCCGGAAGATACGTTTCGAATACGGCAAAACACAAATCCTTACCAGCCCCCGGATGAGCAAGCGACCCGGCCTGGCGCGATTGATTTACGCGATCTTCGGATACACCAGCATCGGCAATTGGGCCCGCGCGCATATTTTCATTGACCGCCTCCGCCTCCTGCCCGTGTCCGGTTTTAAAAAGATCCTTGATCTTGGCGCAGGGTTGGGCGAGTTCACATTTATGATGGCGGAAGCCCTGCCGCAAGCTCACATTACCGCACTTGAAATCCTTCCCGGAAGAATTGACCTGTTGAAAGAAGTAGTGGCGACTCAGCACGTCACCAATGTGACCGTGTTTGAAAACAAGATTGAGGCGATACGTGAAAATGAAATTTACGATTTCATCTTCAGCATTGATGTATTCGAACATATCCTGAAGGAGGAGATGCCTTTTGACGAAAGCTATAAAAAACTGAAACCCGGAGGCTACCTCCTGGTAAAGATCCCCAATGTAACGCAGATCACGATCTTCCCCGATTCCTGGTTTGAAGAACACAACCAATGGGTGGAAGACGAACATATCGGCCAGGTATACAACCTGGAAGGATTAGCAGGCCGTTTTAAGAAAGCGGGCTTTACCATCATCCATCAATCGTACAGCGACGGCTGGACATCGCGGCTCGCCTGGGAACTGAGTTATTTCAGCGCCAAAGGCGGCGCCCTTACACAGTTATTATTCCTGCCCCTTGTCAAATTTATCTATCACATCGAATGGTTGATGTTCCCGTCCAAGAAGAACGGTAATGCGATTCAGGTGATTGGGAGGAAATAGTTTAGCACTTGGGGGTTAGGGCTTGGCTCTTGGTGAACAATACATGAACTCGGGTAAATAATTCTTGGCGATATCTGGTTGTGCAAAGGTATTACGGACGATATCCTGCTACCCACTATTTCTATAGGGACATTATGTAGTAGCACTGCGAAATAGTTGTTACACTAAACAACGAGTTCCCTATTTCGTCTCTACGAGACTCCATTTCTACCTTATGGTTTGTTTACCAATATTTCGTCCCTATGGGACTTGTAGTGCGCTGATCTTTGTTTCAGACTTGTAGCAGGCAGCCTTTCTTTTTAGCTTGTCGCGGCAGATCTTTGTTTTAGACTTGCGGCGGGCAGATCTTTGT
>DATHFS010000447.1:0-4336 GCA_035317975.1 Cyclobacteriaceae bacterium
ACCACCTATCCTGCTGCTTATCCTGCCGATTCCTACATCGTACAAGATGCCGAGGAATGTCGCCTGGCAGTCCATAGACTCGCCGGTCAGGGCGCCACGGTGATCAAGGTATATTTCGGCTTGTCCATTGGAATGATAAAAGAAATTTGCACAACTGCCCACCGTTATGGTTTGCCGGTCACCGCCCATTTGGAAACCGCCAACGCGCGAGATGCTATTGAGGCGGGGGTGGATGGTATAGAACACATCACCTCTTTCGGAACATGCTTGCTTCCTTTGCGGGAAGCGGAGAAATACAGACAGCTGATTATGTCGAGCAACGGAGCGAGAAACCGCGGAAGATATGAAGTCTGGAATTCTCTCAATTTGGAAACGAACCCTTTCGCCGATTCACTCATTCGCTTTTTGTCGCAGAAGAAAACGTTTGTGACACCAACCCTTACCCCTTTCGAAAAGCATGCTGACCTGGGAGATAGCATTGAAGTGAATGGGTTCCGGAACATGATGAAGTTTGTTGGTAAAGCTAAACGAGGTGGTGTCCGGATGGTGGTGGGGTCTCATACCTGGGGCCCGTATGCTGAACCGGGTTTCGCCTATTTTCATGAAATGGAATTATTTCGGGAGGCGGGGCTGAGCAACATGGAGATTATCCAGGCGGCAACCATCGAAAATGCGCGCTTCTTCCGGATCGAGGAGAGATTAGGCAGTCTGGAAAAAGGGAAAATCGCGGATCTTATTGTTGTGGAGGGGGATCCTATTAAGGATATTAAAGTTCTGCGTCAGGCAAAGAGAGTAATGCTAAATGGTTCGTGGGTGCCGGTTCCATGAAGTACTAATTTGGATAGCACTCGATAAATTAGTGTTGAAGTGTTAATGTGTTGATGTGTTGATGTTGGGGTATTTCATTGTTCAAGACTGTTCTTAACCCCAAGTCCGTTGCCAAATTCACCAATGACTAACCTAATGACCAATGCCCAATGACAAAAAGAATTAAGACCTATTCCCAATAAAACCATTTCCGTTACCTTTATAAACATGAGTCAACAAGTACCCCCCAAACCCCGCCTCAGCTTTTGGCAAATGTGGAATATGAGTTTTGGGTTTTTCGGAATTCAGTTTGGATTCGCATTACAAAATGCCAATACCAGCCGGATTTTTGAAACGATGGGAGCTAAGCCGGAGTCCCTTGCTGTGCTCTGGTTAGCGGCGCCCATTACAGGATTACTGGTACAACCCCTCATTGGCTTCTACAGTGATAGAACATGGCATCCAGTCTGGGGACGGAGGAGGCCCTACTTTACAATCGGTGCTATTTTGGCGTCTCTTGCCCTTTGTCTCATGCCCAACTCATCCGCATTGTGGATGGCCGTTGGGGCGTTGTGGATCATGGATGCATCAATCAATATCAGCATGGAGCCATTCCGGGCTCTCGTTGGCGACATGCTTCCCCCTTCTCAGCGCACGACTGGTTTTGCCTTGCAAAGCCTGTTCATCGGCACCGGGGCCGTCGTGGCGTCTTTTCTTCCGGCGATATTTACCTGGTTTGGCATTTCCAACAGAGGACTACAGGAAGGAGACATACCGGATTCGGTGAAGTATTCATTTTATGTCGGTGCCTTTATGCTTTTTGTAACGGTCATATGGACTGTTTTTAGTACGAAAGAATATCCCCCATCGGCCGGCGAGATGGAAAAGCTGAGGAACCGGGAGAAACGGAAAATCGAAAATGAAAATATCGCACAATCAAGGCTGAAGCGATATGGGTTCCCCTTGCTTCTGACCGGAGTTGCATTTTCGTTGGTTGTGTTTTTTACAGGGTCGGAAAAGGAATTGTACATTTTGGGTTTTGTTGGATTCCTCTTCGGAATCGTTTTTCTGATGGCTGCCTTTTACATTTCACAAGGAAGATCCTATTTGGGCTTCGTTCATATTGCAAAGGATTTTATCAGCATGCCCAAAACCATGGTACAGCTGGCTTACGTACAGTTTTTCTCATGGTTCGCCCTGTTTTCTATGTGGATCTACTCCACGCCCGCCGTCACGAGTTATATTTTCAACTCAACCGATGTTACCTCCATGGCATACAATGAAGGCGCCAGCCTGGTCGGTAAATTATTTGGAGTTTACAACGGAATCGCGGCCTTCGCTGCGCTGTTCCTTCCGGTCCTCGCTAAACGCACAAGCAGAAGGGTCACGCACTGGATTGCCCTCACTTGCGGAGGAGTGGGACTCATTTCATTTTACTTTATCTCCGATCCAACCTGGTTATGGTTTTCTATGATCGGTGTAGGGATAGCCTGGGCAAGTATTTTGTCAGTTCCTTACGCCATGCTCTCCGGCTCCCTTCCTCCGGAGAAAATGGGTTACTATATGGGTATCTTCAACTTCTTTATTGTCATACCCCAGATCATTGCCGGCACTATTCTGGGTTTTCTGCTTCGCCATCTTTTCCAGGGTCAAACCATTTACATTTTGGTAACGGGCGGATTGTCTTTGATCATCGCCGGTTTACTTTGCTTGAAAGTGCAGGACAACGAAGAAGTAATCATTAAATCAGAATAGATCGGAATTTTCAGAATGCCCAGAATGAACAGAATGATGAATAGAATGAATAGAATGCACGGAATAGGTCAAGGGCTTTGGATAACTTTTGGGAGTAAAATGATAAGAATAACTTTAGTGATACTGTTGGAATTCGCGGTTGCGCTGGCCTATGGACAAGACTATTCGATGTTCCAGTCGCGCATCAAATCCATGGTTGAATACGGCGCCATTCCGGATTCAGCAGAGCGATCAAAAAAAATAAACGAGCTGTGGAGTTCCCTTCAAGATGCCGATCAGATTCCGTTGGTTATTGAAGACTCGGTGGCCTTCTTGTACAGGGGAAATGCTAAAACCGTAGAGTGGACAGGTGATTTCAATGGCTGGGGGTACAATAAAAATGTTGCCAACAAAGGCAGATCGATCCCGGGCACGGACATCTGGATGTTCAAGGCTTCCTTTCCCAAAGATGCCAGGCTTGACTACAAAATCGTATTGTCGGGCCGGACGCTGATTCTCGATCCGGAAAATACACACCAGCAGTGGTCGGGCGTTGGCGGCGGGAGTCCTAATTCGGAATTGCGGATGCCCGACTGGAAAGAAGATCCGGCCTTGGTGGTGCGCAATGATATTGCGCATGGAACGGTCAAAGAAGAGATTCTTTTCAATAGCCAGATCCTTGGCTATCAAATAACGTACAGCGTTTATCTGCCCGCTAACTACAGCGCCATGGGAAAACTTTCTTCCCTGTACGTCACCGATGGCTATGAATACATGCAGCCCAGGCTTGGAAATATGATCACCGTTCTCGACAATCTCGTGGCCGACAAAAAAATAAAGCCGATCATTGCCATTTTTATTGATCACCGTGAACCAATTAACCGGTCCAACAACAAGCGGATGGATGAACTCGCCATGAATCCCCGGTACCTTGATTTTTTCACGAAGGAGTTTATCCCCTTCATTGAATCCCACTACCCGGTGGAGATAACGTCCTCATCAAGAGCGATCATGGGATCTTCGATGGGGGGCCTTTCCGCCGCTTACTTTGCCTTTTCAAAGCCAGGAGTCTTTGGAATGGCAGGGATCCAGTCTCCGGCATTTTGGGTCCGCCCTCAGATTTTTACGGTTTGTGATAGCCCCGATCACCCCATTAAGGTATCGATGACTTCCGGCCTCATCAGCGACGCCAGCGAATCAAGCCGCAAAATGAAAGGAATCCTGCAGGCCAATGCCTGCCAGTATCATTACCTGGAAGTCAATGATGGCGCCTCCTGGGGCAACTGGCGCAACCTGATAGATGATGTGCTGGTCGATCTGTTTGGGAACTGATCTACGCAGAATTGTTTCCCGCAGATCGCGCAGATTTACGAGAAATTGTTTCCCGCAGATCTCGCAGATTTACGAAAACTGTCTCCCGCAGATCTCGCAGATTTACGCAGAATGATACTGGATGGCAAAAGCATTGCAAACGGTCTTAGGTTAACACCCACTTTTTATTGAGCATGCCGTCTGCCCGCGATTTACGCAGACCCATGTTGATTCCCAATAGCATTGTATTTGCCATTTCAAAATAATAAGTCTGCGTAAATCCGCGAGATCTGCGGGAGACCACGCCGAGTATTGCCCGCGTAAATCTGCGCGATCTGCGGGAGACCCCGCCGAGTATGCGCACGTAAATCTGCGCGATCTGCGGGAGACCCCGCCGAGTATGCGCACGTAAATCTGCGCGATCTGCGGGAGACCAGGCCGAGTATGCGCACGTAAATCTGCGCGATCTGCGGGAGACCAGGCC
>DATHFS010000448.1:0-14472 GCA_035317975.1 Cyclobacteriaceae bacterium
ACCACTGACAACGTACAGATCAAGGTCCTGGTCGCCATCGGCATCAAAGAAAAGGGCATCTGCGTCGGTAAAAAGTTTATCAAACACAGGTGAAGAGGATTCGTCAAAACCTCCGTGCGCATTCTGGATAAACAGCTTGGCGGGGTTTCCTTGTGTTCCGCCAACAAACAAATCCATTCTTCCATCCTTATTTACATCTCCGGAAGCCATTACGGGTCCGCACGTTGTTAGCATGGTTAATAACAGCGGTTGTCGTTTAAAATCGTTGAAACCTTCCTCAACATGTGTGTAGTTGATCACCGATTCCACCTTGGAGAAAAAGGGAGAGGAAACCGCTTTTGGTTCGTTAGGTTTCCGGTCCTCCTGTTGATCTTCCTGGATTGTCAAAATCTGATTTGCCTTAATGTCTTTCAACGCCTTTTCCGATCCTGACATCCAGGTGATTTTGATGGAATCCACTTTAGCGAGGGTCCCCAATCCGAAATGAATACGGTCACTCACACAGGATTGAAATCCACGGGTCGGGACCTGCTCAACATACTGCACTTTGCCCTGGGCATAAACTCTGACTTTGGCCCCGATCGCTCTGGAATTTTTGCCAACACCTCTTAATTTCAATTGCAGATACGAGTGATCTGGATGTTTTGCGCGCACCTGATTCTTAAAAACGGAGGCCGTTGCATTTTGGTGATTGACAATGAGGTCAAGATCACCGTCATTGTCGAGGTCGGCATAGGCGGCCCCGTTTGAAAAGTTGTTTTCTTTGAATCCCCAGTCCACACTTTCGTCCTTAAATGTCATGTCACCGTTGTTGCGGTAGATGTAGTCGTGGACCGGCGTTGACGTCATGGTACTGACCAGGTGAAAGGTGTCTGCCGGTTCATTTGCTTTTCCTTTTTGAAAATAATAGTCACCCTTGTATTTCAGGAAATCGCGGTTGGTATAATCACGGTAATAACCGTTGGTAATAAAAAGGTCCTTCCAGCCGTCGTTGTCATAGTCTCCAAACAAGGGAGCCCAGCTCCAATCGGTTTTGGATATACCGGAGAATTGCCCGATCTCGCTATACGTTCCATCACCGTTGTTGAGGTGGAACATGTTTCGCATGTTTTGAAAATAGAAACCATTGAGCACCATCAACGCATAATGCTCATAGTTTTCAGGACCATACAATAATTTCTGCCGTTTATTGTCTTCCGGGAGCATATCGACGGTGAAGATATCGGGCCATTCATCATTATTGACGTCGTTGACATCACAGCCCATGGAGAAATAGGAAATGTGCTGCATGTATTCTTGCATCCGATCTGTAAAAGTACCGTCGCGATTATTGATATAAACGTAATCGGGCTCCACGTAATCGTTTGACACATAGATGTCCAACCATCCGTCTTTGTTAATATCGGCCACCGCGATGCCGAGCCCAAAACCAAGAGGGTTGCCTTTTATCCCTGCCGCGCTGCTGATATCGACAAAATGCCCGTTATCATTCCGGAATAATTTATCACCGGCGTAGGGATGCCTTGTTTCTTTTGCTTTAGCGTATTCAAATTCACGGATAACGACCACATTGTGATTAAGTAAATACATGTCCAGGTCGCCGTCGCGGTCAAAATCAAAGAAGGAAGCGTGCGTTGTATAACCGGGATCATCCAGTCCGTATTCGGGCGCCTTGTCGGTAAAAGTAAGGTTGCCATTGTTGATGAAAAGTTTATTTCTTCTTTTTTCCGGATCGCCTTTACCGGAAAAACAGACATAGATATCCAGGAATCCATCGCCGTTGACATCGGCCATCGTTACCCCGGTCTTCCAGCCCTTCTCACAGAGCAGACCCGCCGATGCCGTGATTTCCTTAAACTTGAAATTTCCCAGATTAAGATAGAGGGCATTCGGTTTCATGTTTGCAGAAAAGTAGATATCCTCCAACCCGTCATTATTTATGTCGCCGATGGCGACCCCACCGCCGTTATAAAAATATTCATAGGTCAATACGTTAGCCGTTGGGCTTTCCTCGAGGGTGTTTTTAAAATTCACGCCACTCAGGGCGGGAGGTACTAACTCAAACAAGGGATTTTTTTGGGAATACATTGCGTGAGAAACTAAAACAAATAGAATAAGACCCGTCCCCCTTTTCATGCTTTGAGTATATGGATAAAGAAATAGATCATCGATAGCAGTATCTGTCGTGGGCATCAGTAAAGTTAAAAATTCAACGTCTGCGATCAAATAGTGAAGAAAACTAATAATCCAGTCATCTTGAGGACGGTTCCCAATACCCTCCAATTACAACGTACGCTTGCGACTACTCTGTAATAAATCTATATTTATAGAAGACCGAATTAAAAAGAAATCCAAAATGAAAAATGCAGGACTACTTCTTTCCATCTTGGTTTTCGGTTGGTTGTGTCTGGTCATTGCCGGATGCAAGCCAACAAAGAGTCGAATAGTGTGGGACAGGGATTTTCCTGTTATTGGCTCACAGTCGTCGCCAAGAGCAGCCGACTTGAATGGGGACGGCGTGTTGGATATAGTCATTGGAGCCGGCAAGAATGAATTTCAACCCAGCGTGCAAGGCGTTCTGGCGATCGATGGAAAGACGGGTGAGGTGCTCTGGCAAAAAAGCGCCACCGATCAGGTTTACGGATCGGCGACATTCTGCGACGTCACGGGCGATCAGGTCCCGGAAGTCTTCATCGGAGGACGATCTCCGCATTTTTGGGCGTTGAATGGAAAGACAGGAACCGTGGTCTGGGAGTTTGAACACGAAAAGTACAAAGACAATGCGGTTATGAAATATGCGCGGTTCAACTTCAACAATAGTGTGTTGATCCCCGATCAGAATGGTGACGGGATATCAGACATCCTGACTGTCAATGGCGGCAATGCAACTGCGGCTCCTCACACCGAAAAGGACCGGTTTCCGGGCGTCTTAATTCTCTTCGATGCGAAAACAGGCGCTATTCTTAAGGCGGATACCATGCCCGATGGCAAAGAGTCGTATATGGCGCCCGTTTGTTTTGCCAAGCCGGGTAGTAGGGATCTCACCATAATCTATGGTACGGGTGGTGAAACCATTGATGGGCATTTATATCGGATAACCGTCGCAGACTTTATCGCCGATGGATTGAGGTCATCCCAAATCATCGCCAGTGAGATTGGACATGGGTTCATCGCTCCGCCTGTTCTCGCGGACCTAACCGGTGATGGCACACCCGAGGTGATTGCAATCTCTCACGGCAGCCAGGTCGTCGCGTTGGATGGAAATGATTTCCACTTGATTTGGCAACGAACCATCCCTAATACGGAGTCAAGCAATAGCTTTGCCGTTGGCAACTTCACGGGTGATGCCGTGCCCGATTTCTTCACCTTCGTCAGTAAAGGCAAATGGCCCAACTCGACCGGTTCTCTTCAGGTCCTCCTGGATGGCAAAGATGGGCACATTGCCTTTGCCGATTCAATAGGGTGTACAGGTTTCTCTTCCCCGGTAGTATACGATCTCGACGATGACGGAATCGATGAAGCCATCATCAGCGTCAATGAATACGATTGCCAGGTCGGTTATTCAGGGAAAGTCCCTCCCAGGATGCAGAACCGCCTGATCGCGTTCCAATTCCGAAGGGGTGAGATGATTGCCATCGACCAGCTGGCCGGGTTCAAGAATATTTTTTCTACTCCATGGATCGGTGACATGGACGACGATGGCTACCTCGACATCGTTCATTGTCAGTACTACAACTCAACGGCGGGCGAGCTCTTGATGTTCCTGGGCATGAAGGTCAAGCGGATTGCTACGCCGATCCGGATGAGCAAACCAGTCATCTGGGGTGCTTACCGGGGATCGGCCGGTGACGGCTTATACCCGGTCAATCAATAAAAGATAAAAAGGACCTGTCTTCAGCTACTCTGGTCGGATCATAAAAAAGGGCCGTCTCATAGCGAGACGGCCCTTTTTGTGAGCGTCGAATGACGGGGGAGATTAATTACCTCCGTCCCACCATACTTTTCCTACTTGCGTATCAGGATTCGTCATTCCGGCTTCCCGGTTAGCCGTGTTCAAGGCTGCTTCACTGGTCGGAAGTTTCAGCTTCCGTGGAATCAGACCGCCGGTTAGATTGCCGGGATAGTTAATAGGAGTCAACGTGGGATGACCGCTGCGTCTCCAATCGTTCCAGGCTTCCCACCAGTTCAGAAATTTGCTGATCCACAGCTGAGTGCCGATCATTTCCTGTTTTTGATCGGTCGTGCCGGCATAAGGAAATGTTGCCAGATAGACGGCAACGGCTGCGTCCGAAACCACAAAGGAGGGGTCATTGATCGTATACATCTGCATGGCCGCTTTCACTCCATTAGCGTAGTGCACGTCGGCAGTTCCGCCAACGGTGCCGATGTTGCGTTCCTTGGCCTCAGCCAAAAGAAATTCCGCCTCGGCGTAGTTCATCATCATATAGGGTTCATCCCTATCAAGGAACTTGGAGTTGAATCCGGAGAACTCTTTGGAGATGTCCGTGCCACTATGACCCGTGTACACGTCTACCGTTCCGGCATCCAATCCGTTCGGCAAGCCTTTTTGATTCAGTGGATTCATGTCGCCATTAAGTCCGCCGCTGATGATCATTAACCGGGGATCATCGTCTGCCGTACTGCCTGCATTGGGTCCCATCAGCTTGTCAACCAGCGTCTTGCTCAACGTGGTCGGCTGAGATCCATCGACAAACGAGCGCGTGATACCGTTCTGGTCGTTCCAGAGTTGGGGCGTACTCATCGGGATAATGGCATTGTCAGCATTTGACGCGAATACTCCGCCAGCAGCAGCCTCGGTCACATACGTGGCGGCACCTGCGGCATTAACATTGGACATCCGCATAGCCAGTCTCAGCATCAGGGTATAGCCCCATTTTTTCCATTTGGCGATGTCGCCCTGATAGATCATGTCTGAAGAGGCGAAACCATCGTCCTCATTCGATGCGCTGATGCTCGTGCAAGCTTCATGGAGTTCTTTCAGCATGTCAGTGTAGATGTCCTGCTGCTTGTCATACTTGGGAAAGAGTGCACCCTCTGTACCCTTATCGGCTTCGCTATAAGGAATATTTCCAAACCAGTCTGTCAGGCGGTGAACGTTTACGACCTTCAGGATTCGGGCCGCTTCACGCGTGTTCTTTCTATGTCCCTCTTCGAATCCACCTGTACCGGTCTGTTTGAGGACTTCGTTCAGGTTCTTCAACTGATCTTCAAAGTACCAGTCCCAAACACCTTGAGAAGCTTCCTGATTTTCAAAGTATTTATCTCCTTGAGAAATACCTCCGGCACCTGCCGCTAGCTGCTGAATGGCATAAGCACACGTGCCGATATTCGTACGCCAGTTGGTGTACCAGTTATCGCCGCCTGCTCCGTTACAAGCCGTGCTCAATTCTGCGGCGGTAAACAGGAAGTTGACGTTGACCTTCAATAGCGCATTCGGATTCACATTCAGATTATGCAGCTCACTCGTATCGCACCCGGCGAACGGGAGCATAGTGGCTATGATGAGCATAGCCCCCTGAGTTAAAATTTTAGTCTTTTTCATTTTCAAAAAATATTTACAATTAGAAGCCCAAGGCTAAATTAAATCCATAGCTGCGCGACGTAGGCATAGCAAAATATTCCAGACCTTGTCCGGCGGCCTGATTCGTGTACGCCGACTCCGGATCGACGTTCGGAATATGCTTCCATAGCGTGGCAAGATTTCTTCCCACCAACGATAACGTGACGTTCCGGAACGGAGTCTTGCTGAGCATTGTTCTCGGGAGGCTGTACCCGAACGTAAGCTGTCTCAGTTTGCCGTAGGAAGCGTCAAACAGCCACATGTTTGTAACCGCGGTTGTTTCTCCACCAACGCTGCTCCAATAGTTCCTTGCTTCGTGAGGTGTGAGATCCCGTTCGAGTTCGCTATAAACATAGGGATCACCCGCAGTACCAGTTCCGGTGCGGGTTACGCCGCTGACGTGAATAGGCGTTTGTCCCTCACGTCCTTGCAACGACTGTTCAGACACACCCCACCCCGTGAGGCGGTCGTTGCTTCCGGAGAAAATCGTACCACCGATTCTGAAGTCGATGAGGAAACTCAGGTTGATTCCATGCCAGCTAAAGCTGTTGTTCAAACCACCCGTTGCCTTGGAGAGCCCATTTCCAATCGGAACATAATCTGCTGTAACGACCGGCGAACCATTCGTCGTAAAGACCGGTCTGCCATTGGGATCTTTTACCTGCACATGGCCGGTGATTTCACCAAATGGATAACCAACGATCTGCTTAATCAACGCGTTCCGGGTCCTGGGTTCAGCGGAAAATCCGTCACTGACGATTTCGTTCTGGCCGGGCAGGATCGCTATGACCTTGTTCACGTTCTTGGCGATGTTGAATGATACGTTCCAGGTCAGTGGCCCTTTTACCGGCGTGCCGGTGAGCATGATTTCAACGCCCCGGTTCTGCAGTTCGCCAACGTTAACATACGTAGATTCAAAACCGCTTGAGTGGGAAATCGATTGTTGGACAATGTCCTTGGTAGTCTTTTGACGATAATACGTAAAGTCCAATCCCAGTCGATCGCCCAGGAAACGAAGGTCTAAGCCAGCTTCGATTTCGGTAGACAATGCGGGTTGCAACGTTGGATTAGGAATCGATCCCCCTGTACCCATCGCTTGTGAAAATGAACCGAGGCTATATCCAAGGTGACTAAATCCATAGAGGGAATAAGTCAAATTGGCCTGGTAAGGGGAGATGTTAACCAATCCAGACTGTGCCCAGGATGCCCTGACCTTACCGAAGCTCAGCCATGACGGCAGGCCGGAAAAAGCGTCAGAGAAGACAAAGCTCGTACCCACCGAGGGATAGGTGATGTGGTTATATTTGGGATTAAGCACAGAGAACCAGTCTGTCCGGGTAGTTGCTGTCAGGTAAAGGAAGTTGTTATAGGATACTTCCGCGGAACCGAACACCGAGTTGATGCCGGTTTCATTGAAGTCATAGTTAAAGTTCCTGGACTTCGTATTGTTCAATGACGGGAAGAACTCGACGTTAAATCCGGATCCCGTTCCCTGCAGGTACTCGTACTTGTTCCTCATGCGGTTGGCACCCACAAAGGCGTTTACATTGAATTTGCCAAACGTCTTGTTCACACCCAGGATAGCTTCCATGTTAATTTCGCTATGGGTTATGTCAGACTGATTGCGGCTTCCGACGAGGTCATACCCGGTTCCTTCAGCACTTAGGGCATTCGCCTTTCTCACGAACCAATCCATGGCAACCCGGCCTGAAGCATATAACCAGGAGGTGAAATCATAGCGGAGCTGAGTAGAGGCGTTGATCCGGTCGCGGACGTCGCTGGTCTGCAACTGATAGGTAGACCAATAGGGGTTTTGTCCCCAGTTGTTTGCCGCCGGCAGCAATTCCTGTCCGGCGAACTTTGCGGGACCGCCCTGGCCGTAGAGACTTAACAACGCCGGGTCTACTCCTACCGGAATCGCACCTGGCTTGTTCGGATCTCCCTTGAAATCAAGAACGTTCATATTGTTCGGGATTGTCCACATGGCCTGCGGCGCATTACCTGGTGAGTCGGACAACACCGGCCGGTTCTTTGCGGCCTCGTGAGAGTACATCACCTTCGCCGTCACTGTCAGTTTTTCCGTATACTTTCCATTGACCGAAAGGGTCACGTTGGTACGGTTGAAACCGGTATTCGGTATGATGCCTTTGTTATCGAGATTGGCAAGCGAAAGACGGAAGGCTTGCTTATCAGTTCCACCTGTCACCGCGATGCTGTTCGTCGCCGTCTGACCGGTTTGATAAAAGCGCTTCCAGTTGTCACCCGCGTAGGAGTACGGTCTGGCCACACCATCGAACTGAAGAACAGGGGTTCCATCGAGTTTCGGGCCCCAGCTATCAGCCGCCCAGTTAAAGGCCTGGGTCAAGTTTCCGGGCTTAGTGGCCACACCATTGGCAATTCCGTCATTTGTCGTGTCCACGTAGTTACCAGCGCCGTATTGGTGCTGCAACTTGCGCTGGTCTATAAAGTTCTCAAACACGATGTTGGAGTTGAAATCAATGCCAAGGCCTTTGCGGGAGTTTCCTTTCTTGGTCACGATGTTGATCACACCGTTTCCGCCGCGCGCTCCATAAAGAGCCGATGCGTTGGCACCTTTCAATACGGTGATCGATTCGATGTCATCCGGGCTGATACTGGTAAGTCCATCGCCCTGGTCCTGGCCACCCCAAATACCGGCCTGGCCGTATGTGGAGTTATCCATCGGTACACCATCAATTACATAGAGCGGTTGATTTTGACCACCCAGTGACTTATTACCACGGATAACTATCCGTGTAGATCCGGCGGGTCCTGATGCCGGTTTCGTCACGTTTACACCGGCAACGCGGCCGGCAAGTTGGGCGCCCACGTTGTTCTCACGTGCTTGCGTCAAATTGTCACCAGCCACATTACTGACTGAATATTGAAGAGCCTTGGTGCTTCTTTCAATACCGAGGGCTGTTACAACAACTTCACTTAGTTGCTTGACGTCCTCCTCCATAGTCGCGTCAATTGATGTCTGGACGCCAATCTCAACTTCCTTGGAAGCATAGCCAATAAAAGAAAACACCAGCGTACCGGCATTCTCCGGAAGGGTAAGACTGTACTTACCATTGGCATCCGTCACGGTTCCCGCCGATGTGCCTTTCACTATTACGTTTACTCCGGGAAGGGAACCGCCTCTGGAGTCCTTAATAGTTCCGGAAACAATTCTTTGCTGGGCGAGAGCTGCTGTGCTCGCCAGGCCAAGAATCAACATTAATTTCAAAATCAGGTAACGTTGTTTCATAGAGTACTGGGTTTGTGGTTAACATGTTTACATTAAAAATAAAACTGTGATAGATCGGAATGGCGCAACTTGATTGCAACGCAAACGAGTAGCGCAATCGAATGTAATTAGTTTTGCGCATTTTTTTCAAGGGTACGTTATAATTTTTTGGCCTCCCGAACGTTTGTAATCCTCTTGAAAACATTATTTTCTAGATTTTCCAGCGCTCTTTTGGATTTTGAAACTCCACCTGCCAGAATTATCTATCCCCTTAAATAAGCCTGTGTCCGTTTGAGTGTTTTCAAACCCGTCTATGGAAGTAGGCTCAATTCTTGGAGAAAATTTATAAGTTCGCGCCCATGAAAAGACTCTCTATTTTACTGGCAGGAATAATAGCCATTTTTTCTGCTCACGCCCAATCCACGGGCTCTGTTTCCGGAACCATTACCGACATTCATTCGGAAGCGATCCCCGGTGTTTCCGTGCACGTACTCAATACGAATTTCGGAGCGATTACCGATGCCAGCGGAACTTTTGTTATCCAGGCTCCTGCCGGAACTTATAGCATTGAGATTACGGCAGTGGGCTATGCCAGCGTGGAGAAAACGATTGTGATTGCGCCGGCCGGTTCGGAACGTCTTCTTATCCAACTGGCACAAACCTCCACGCAGTTGGATGATGTGATCGTGACGGCGCAGAAGAAAGAAGAAGCTCTGCAATCCATTCCCGCAAGCATTACCTCACTATCATCGCGCCAGGTTCAGGAATACCGGTTGTGGAACAGTAAAGATCTTACTTCCATTGTTCCTAATTTATTCTCGTCCAACCCGGGTGATAACCGCAACGTCACGTCTATTCGCGGAATAACATCTACCTCCTATGATCCTGCCGTGGCCACCTATATAGATGGTGTCAATCAATTTGGATTGGATACCTATATCGCCCAACTCTTTGATGTGGAACGCATCGAAGTATTGCGGGGACCGCAAGGAACGTTGTATGGAAGAAATGCTATGGGAGGCGTCATTAATATTATCACGAAAAAGCCATCCCGAACCACCGATGGTTTTGCCGAAATCAATGTTGGCACCTACGGGCAGCAGCGCTATAGCGCAGGCATACGCACGCCGCTGGTGAAAGACAAACTTTTTTTAGGGATCTCGGGAGTGTACGACAGGGCCGATGGATTTTATACCAACCAATTCTCCAATTCAAAGTTTGACCGGAAAAGCAGCCTTATCGGAAATTATTATCTCCACTACCTGGCCGGTCCCCGTTGGACCTTCACCCTCAACCTCAAGCACAATGAAAACCGGAACCAGGGCGCATTTACCCTTGCCTCCAGTGTCACCGAGGCGCTTCAAAATCCTTTTCAGGTTAACCAGAACGCAGTCACTAAAATGATAGACGATATTTTTAATAGCTCGTTGTCCGTCCTTTATCATGGCAGTCGTTTCAATTTCACTTCCCAGAGCGCTTACCAATCCAATTACCGGTATTATCAAGAACCCATTGACGGAGACTTTTCTCCCAAGGACATTGTCACGATCATCAATAGTTACGGAAGAAAATGGAATAACACCAGTGTGGTGACCCAGGAATTTAGATTTACCTCACCTGGTGCGTCCAAGTCCCCGTTACATTGGACCCTCGGTACGTATTTATTCCACCAGGAGAGTCCGGTGAAACAGGCCACGCGATTTGGTAACGATGCTGGCCTGTACGGAATTCCTGATTCAAATTTTTCATCGATCAACACCAGCAAAGGACAAAGTACGGGAGCCGCACTATTTGGCCAGGCCACCTTTCGTGTGAGTGATCAGTTTGATCTCATCGGAGGTTTGCGATACGATTACGAGCACAAGAAACAAAGTGTGCTGGGCGAATACCAGCACGATCCGAACCCGGATCCCATTTTTGCCACACGTCCGGATACGACCGCGAGCATAAGCTTCCATGCTTTTTCTCCGAAGCTGGGTGCTACCTGGCGCGCGACGGAAGACCAAACTCTATTTATTACCTATAGCCGGGGTTACCGTACCGGAGGCATGACGCCCTTGTCCTCCGATCCTTCTCAACCTCCTTTGCGAGGCTACAGACCAGAGTACAGCGGCAACGCCGAACTCGGAATCAAGAACACGTTTCTCAATAACCAGCTCAGGGTCAATTTTACTCTCTTTTATGTAACAGTCACCGACGCACAAGTGCCGACTTTAATTTTGCCGGATGCAATTACGATAACGAAAAATGCAGGGAAATTAACGAGTAAGGGAGTGGAATTGGAGTTGTCGGCTACGCCGGCAAAAGGGGTAACGGTAGAGTATAATGCGGGAGTTACCAATGCGCGTTACAATACGCTAACGCTATCGCAGAATGGGTCAGCCGTAGACCTGGCGGGAAAGCGACAGATATTTACTCCGGATGCGACCTCCATGCTAGCCCTTCAATATGGAATTGGTATCGGCGCGAATAAAAAATGGAAGGTAGTAGCCCGTGGTGAATGGATGTATCTGGGTAAAAAATATTTTGACCTGGCTAATACGATCGATCAACCGTCGTATAGTTTGTTAAACGCGAGGGTTGGAGTGAGCGTGTCTGGTTTTGAAATCATGTTCTGGGGGAGAAACCTCACGGATAAAAAGTATATTGATTATGCATATGATTTTGGGGCGGCGCATTTAGGGAATCCGAGGAATTGGGGGGTGACGGTGAGAAGGAATTTTTAAACCTCACCCCCGGCCCCTCTCCGAGGCGGAGAGGGGGGAAGTTTTTGTGTTCCAAGTTTAACCTGTCCCCCGGCCCTCTCCGGGGCGGAGAGGGGGGAAGTTTTTGTGTTCCAAGTTTAACCTGTCCCCCGGCCCCTCTCCGAGGTGGAGAGGGGGGAAGTTTTTGTGTTGCAAGTTTAACCTGTCCCCCCCCTCTCCGGGGCGGAGAGGGGGGGAAGTTTTTGTAAGGTTTTCCGTTTTTGGAATGGGCAAATAGTGGAAAATATTGATTTAGTTTTGGCACCTCACCCCCGGCCCCTCTCCGAAACGGAGTGGGGGGAAGTGGGAAGTCAAAAAAATGGAATTACCCTTTCATCATGATGCAGGCCCAAAGCGTTTTGAGAATGCCCGTTTTCTAAAGAAGGTGCAGACAGAGGCTGAGGCTGCCTTATGGGAAAGATTAAGGGGTAGAAAGTTGAACGGCTTTAAATTCAGAAGGCAACACCCAATTGACTATTATATCGTCGACTTTTATTGTCATGAGTCCAGGTTAGTAATTGAAGTTGATGGTAAAATTCACGAGCAAAACGATAATCCTGATTATGATAAAAACAGGACACAGGATTTGATTGCATTAGGTTTAATGGTCATTCGGTTTACAAATGAGAAAGTATTACAGGATATTGATTTAGTTTTAGAGGAAATTAAAAGAAACCTCACCCCCGGCCCCTCTCCGAGACGGAGAGGGGAGGAAGCGGAGTGAACTACCCCCCTCTCCGTTTCGGAGAGGGGCCGGGGGTGAGGTTTAACCAGCATGAAAACCCTACCCCTTTTCCTCACTGCCCTACTCTACTATTCTTCAGTTCAATCACAAAAACCCGCTCCAGCAATTACCCGCATCGACCCAACCAATTGGTGGATCGGGATGAACAACCCGGATGTACAATTGTTGGTTTACGGACCGAATGCCGGAACGCTTACCTATACGGTCAGTTATCCCGGAGTAAATCTTGTTAAGATCAGCAAGGTGGAAAATCCTAACTATGCCTTTCTGGATCTTAGGATCATGCCCTCCGCCAAACCCGGAATACTCAGGGTGGTGGGGCAATCGGGAAAACAAACAATAAGTAAAGAGTATGAATTGAAAGCCCGGACGAGGGAAGCCAAGGGAACCGGTGTCACGTCGGCCGACCTGATTTATCTGATCATGCCGGACCGCTTCGCAAACGGGGATCCGTCGAACGATAAATTTACGGCGATGGCCGACCCCAACTCAGACCGTACCAATCCCTATCTGCGGCACGGAGGGGATTTAAAAGGGATAGCCGATCATTTGAATTACCTGACCGAATTGGGGGTTACCGCGTTATGGCTCACTCCTGTGATTGAAAACAATGAGCGACTAAAGAAAGAGGGTCCGGACCGGATGCAGGCGGGATATCACGGCTATCATTTCACCGATCATTACCAGATTGACAAGCGCTTCGGCGGAAACGAGGGGTACATCGCGTTTTCCCGCGCCGTGCATCAGGCAGGTATGAAGCTGGTTCAGGATGCGGTTTACAATCACGTTAGCGATGACCATTGGATGTTCAAAGACCAGCCGGCAAAAGATTGGTTTAACAACTGGCCTGCCTACACGAACAGTTCTCATAAAGAACAGCCTCTTTACGATCCGCATGGTGCAGAAACCGACAAGAAGGTCATGCTGGATGGATGGTTTACGCCGTTTCTTCCAGATCTGAATCAGCGAAACCCGTTTCTGGCAACGTATTTGATTCAACACGCCATCTGGTCGACGGAAATGTTTACCCTCGATGGCTGGCGGATTGATACCTACAAATACAATGACCAGGCTTTTATGAATCGCTGCAATCAGGCGCTGATAGCAGAGTATCCCAACATCCACCTGTTTGGGGAATCAACGGCTTCCCATCCTCTTGGTCTTTCCTATTTTGTGAAGAGCAATGTGAACTTTCCATTCAGAAGCAATCTACCGGGCACATTGGATTTTCCGCTGAATGGCGCCATCAATGATGCGTTGCGGCAAAACTTTGGCTGGGACGAAGGAGTCAGCAGACTCTACCAAACCCTGGCTCAGGACATTGTCTATGCTGATCCCATGAAGCTGGTCACGCAACTGGACAATCATGATACCGATCGGTATCTATCCGTGATGGGGGATGATTTTGATAAATACAAAATGGGCGTTACCTGGCTGCTGACAACACGCGGTATACCATCGTGGTATTATGGGACGGAAATTCTGATGAAGAATTTTAAAGTCCCTACCGACGCCGAAGTTCGCAGGGATTTTCCGGGAGGGTTTCCCGATGATAAAGAGAACAAGTTCACGGCCCAGGGACGCAACGCAAAAGAGAATGAGGCATTCGGCTATGTAAGTAAACTGGCCCATTATCGCAACGCTACACCGGCTGTGCATTCCGGAAAACTCATGCAGTACGTGCCGCAGGATGGTGTGTACGTTTACTTCCGGTACGACGAGTCGAAAACCGTGATGATCGCGAGCAATACCCAGGACAAGGAAAAGAGTCTGGATACCTCCCGCTTCAGTGAAAAGATGAACGGGTTTAGCGGTGCCCGGAATGTACTAACGGAGGAGGTGATCAATAGTCTTTCCGTAGTAAAACTACCGGCAAAGACGGTGGTGGTTTTGGAGTTGATGAAGTAGGGAGCCCTGAGGTTATAGAGGCTGTGTAAAAACTGATATCCGCAATTTTCAAGCCCCGAAGGGGTGGCATATATCAGCACAGGGTGTAGCCCTGTGTTAAAAACGGACGTGAAATCAGGAGCCCCGAAGGGGTGAAATACGGACTTCCTCGGGAGGTTCATTTCGCCCCTTCAGGGCTTAATGACATCGATATAACTTCACGAAGGGCTTCACCCTTCGCTATTGCTTATCGCCCGTTCAGGGCTCA
>DATHFS010000449.1:0-2563 GCA_035317975.1 Cyclobacteriaceae bacterium
ATAAGACCGATCCCGGACAGGTTAACCACAAAAGAGTACACCCTTAAGGTTGAAAAGGTAGTGACCACCGGCCTTCACACTCCATGGGGCATTGAGTTTGTCGATAACCATCGTGCATTGATCACAGAAAGAACGGGTGCGATCCGATGGATGGTCGATGGGAAACTGGATTCGGTGCCGATCCTGGGGGTGCCGAAAACATATTCGCAACATACGACAGGCGGCTACATGGACATTGTCCTTGATCCGGCGTATTCAAAAAATGGTTGGATTTATTTTGCCTTCAGTCACACCAAAGGAAACCCTGCCGACACAAATAAAGTTGCGGGCATGACGAAAGTGGTGCGGGGCAAGATCAAGGGGCATCACTGGACGGAGGAACAGACTTTGTTTGAAGTACCCGACTCGTTAAAAATATCAGGCGGAAACCGGTGGGGTTCGCGACTGATGTTCGACAAGAAAGGTTTCTTATACTTTTCCATCGGCGACATGGCCCGGGCTAACGATTCACAGAACCCCGGCAAGCCGTCGGGAAAAGTCTATCGCATTCATGCCGATGGATCAATTCCAAAAGACAATCCATTCGTGGGAACGAAGGGAGCGTTAGCCGCTATATACACCATCGGTAATCGCAACGTCCAGGGCATTGCTGAACACCCGGTAACAGGGGACATCTGGGCAACCGAGCATGGACCCATGGGAGGGGATGAGGTTAATATTTTGAAGAAAGGAGGAAATTACGGCTGGCCCGTAATCACGTATGGTGTTGACTATGATGGATCGGTGGTTTCAAAGGAGACAAAGAAGGAGGGGATGGAACAACCGGTTTTGGTGTGGACACCTTCTATAGCGGTTTGCCCGGCTGAATTTATTACGAGCGACCTTTTTCCTAAATGGAAGAATAATTTATTGATAGGGGCCCTTGCTTTCGAAGAGATCCGGAGGCTAGTGATTATAGATAATAAGGTAACGGAACAGGAATTGATAATGAAAGGAGTGGGGCGGGTAAGGGATTTGAAAATCGGGCCGGACGGGAAGTTGTATGTTCTCTTAAATGAGCCGGATGTTGTACTGAGGATAAGCCCGTGGAATTAATCCAAAACACATGGAATCTATGTTTTAGATTCTCACATAACATCCGAGGCAAATAGTAAACAAGAATTCTATATGAAAGCAATCCCTTCTCCAGATACGGACTCGATACCCATGCCGAGACGGGAGTTCGCCAAAGTAATTGTGGGCGGTGTTATCGGCACGGGTTTGCTGAGTGAGTCGGCAACCGCTCAGGCTTCACCTGCAGCAGTACCCGGGAAAAACGTACTCCATCATGTGGGCACCGACTATCATGTCATTTTGGGCGACAATGCGGCGTCGTGGGACGACCGGCAACTTACATGGACTTCAAAACAGAACTTTGAATACCATGAGCGATGTGGAGTCCGGCATTTTACGACCATTATGAACGGTGCGTGGGATCCGGATTTAATGAAGCGATGGAAAGAAGATTGTGACAAGGGGGGGAAGATCTGGGAAGCAATCCGAATGGACTCTGGTTACATCTATCTTCCGCCAGGAGTACAACGTGACCGGAAGATCGAGGAAATCATCGATAACATCCGGAAGGCATCTGCCGTTGGCGTAAAAGTAATCTCTATGCACTGGACCCTCATTCCAATCCGTCGAAACGGACATACGCCTGGTCGTGGTGGCTCCAGTTATCACAGTTTCAAGCTGGAAGAGAATTGGAAGAACGTACCGGTAGATGCGCATGGGATAGTTTCTTATACCGAGTACTGGGAACGCATTACCTACTTTCTCAAGAAAGTAATACCTGCCTGCGAACGATATGATGTCAGGATGGCTGTACATCCTTATGACCCTCCCGGACTGCCTCGCGGTTATCAGGGAGTCGATACGTGGGATGCAGCACCTTCGACGATCCTGGAATCACTCCAGCGCTATGAAGCGATTGTCGACAGTCCATATAACGGCATTCAATTATGCCTGGGTACAGTAATGGAAGGGCTAAAAAACCCCGGAACCGAACTGATACCCATTGTCCGGTACTTTGCCGAGAAAAGGAAAATATATCAGATCCACATGCGCAATATCCGCGGGGGGTTGCACGATTTCCAGGAGGTCTATATTGATGAGGGAGAGGCCAACTTTATCGAAGTGATTCGCATTTTACGCGATTCCGGTTATGCGTGGTCCATCTGCCCGGATCACGTACCGACACATCCCGATGATCCCGGTGGTTACCAGGCATTCGCCCAGGCATTTGGTTACATTCGCGGCCTGATCGATGCCGCGAATGCAGAAGTGGCTTGAGATCATAATCAAAAAATCCAACAACGCGCATGGTGAGAAAATTGCTCTTTCTGTTTTTGGCTGCTTTGTTGACCGCACAGGGTAATGCCCAACGCAATAAAAATAAAGAAGGTGTAACGACCATCTTCTTAAAGGCTGTTTCAGGATTACAATACGATCAGGTACGATTCCGTGTCAGAGGAGGCTCCACTGTCAAAATTGTATTTGCCAATACAGATGAGATGAGTCATAA
>DATHFS010000450.1:0-13118 GCA_035317975.1 Cyclobacteriaceae bacterium
GCGGGACTTGTGAGACTTACAGCAGGGGCAATGTTTGAGGTGCTCACCGTAAAGGAGATCGCCGTAGAAGTAGTTACTGCACTTTTATTGTCGGTCGCCTTTGCCGTTACGGAATAACTTCCTGCCGGCACGTTGGTCCACGCAAAACTATAGGGGCTTGTAGAGGCTTCACCTAACTTGGTGGTGCCCTGGAAGAATTCAACTTTGGCTATCGTACCATTGCTGTCGGTCGCATTGGCGGAAATCGTCACCGTCGTGCCGGTAGCAAAACTTGCTGCATTGGCGGGGCTTGTCAGGCTAACAGCAGGAGCGATGTTGGGGGTAGTAATGGTGATGGCGATCGCGGCTGAAGTCGTTACCGCACTTTGGTTATCGGTCGCCTTTGCCGTCAAGAAATAACTTCCTGCAGGCACGCTGGCCCACGCAAAGCTATAGGGGCTTGAAAGGGCTTCACCTAACTTGGTGGTGCCCTGGAAGAATTCAACTTTGGCTATCGTGCCATCGCTATCGCTGGCATTGGCGGAAATGGTAACCGTCGAACCCGTTGTAAAGCTTGCGCTGGTGGCGGGGCTGGTCAGACTCACCTGGGGCAATGCGTTTGAAACGGTTCCCGATTCATAGGCACCTATATCAGGAGATGATCCGAGGTATGCATAGCCAACATTGACACCTGCATTTATCAAAGAGCTCCCCGCCGAAGGCACGTAATAGGGCTGGGGCCGGACACCCGTTTTGGTCACTGCGGGATTTGACAGAACATTCAAATTGATCAGCGGGTTGGGTACAGGAAGCCCAATGATCGATGTCAGTAAACTACCCGGGTCCAGGTTGGTCGTTGAGTTGTTGAGTACCTGGAGATTGGTAATCGTTGCCGTGGGTTCCGTATGAATAAGCTGGTTCGGATAGTAATTGTACGACGTATTTGAATTGATCACCAGGTTATTTTTGATGTCGATATTATCGCTGGCCCCGCCATAGACACCAATTACGTTCATGGTCTTGTCGCCCTCGAATTCAATGGTATTGTTGTAGAGCTTTACGTTGTGCAAACCGCTCCACTGCGAGCGTAGCACTTCGCCAGGATACTGTCCCTGGATGGCGTAAAATGTGTTGTGATGGATATTCCAATTCTGCATGGGGTTGTCCCAATTCGCGATTCCATAATTTCCTTTTATGAAATAGTTATGGTCGACTTCTGCATCGTGAATGGTTAATTCCAGGCCGTAGCCTGCGCCGTTGGCCCGGGTCATCATATCAATGGTGTTGTCATGCACGCGGATGGTCTGAATGCCTGTGGAGGGAATGGCGTTGCTATTGACCAGGGAGATATTATTATCGACATAGGTGTTATAAATTTCACACCCCACCAGATTGACCTGCCACAATTCAATGGCGATGTTCGGATTTGTTCCGCCGTTCCACAGACCAACGGGATTGACCGAAACGTGGCAGTCGTGGATCTTCAGACTAAGGATATCGTTATACCCGTTGGGTCCGATCGCTTTGATACCGTACCCGGTGCTTTCATTGACATCCAATTGGGCGATCTCCACTCGCTCCAGATTGCCCAGGTTGATCGCGCCCGAACAATATCCGGCACTACCCCAGGAACAATTGACGAGCTGTGTATTTATTACTTTGGAATCTTTCACATCCCAGATCCAAATCCCGGTGAAATTGGTGTTTTGGACTTTAACCCCATCGATGATCACATTATTCCTGTAGCGGACATAAATGCCGCCATGCAACTGCTTGGCATCACCGTCGACGG
The DNA here is from genome assembly GCA_035317975.1 of Cyclobacteriaceae bacterium. Taxonomy (GTDB): domain Bacteria; phylum Bacteroidota; class Bacteroidia; order Cytophagales; family Cyclobacteriaceae; genus ELB16-189. The sequence continues at coordinate 1,772 of DATHFS010000450.1, forward strand.
TAAAATTCTTTAAGCTCTGGTTGCCGTTCGACGGATTATATTCACTCAAGCTGATCAGGAATTTATCTGTACCATATCCCGGATCGGCAGGATGATAAAAGAAGGAACTGGCCGCCTTAAAGATGGTGACATCTTTTCCGGCGCCTAAAATGCTTACTCCGAGTGGTACTTCCACCAGGCCGCTTTCCACGAAAGTCCCTGCGCCCACCTGAATCGTGTGACCCTGGTTGGCAGCTACCCTGGTTACTGCGTACATCAGTGTTTTCCACGGATTGGCTGCACTTCCATCTCCAGAAGTATCATTTCCAGTAGTGGTCACGTAATAGATATTCGCAAAGGAAAATTGAAAAAAGAACAATACCACGACCAGGCAAAAACCCCTCTTTTTCTTTGTTCCGATTAGTCTCATGTTGTTTTTGTTTTTGACGATGCAAAGGTGTGCTTGCGTCAAAGGCCATCCGTCAGGACAAATCGGATTTGAGAAAATCAGGCAGAAAAGTGGGTATTCAGGCCATTTAGCCGTTTTTTGAAGATATTGTTTAGGATCCCGCATGCAGAATGAAGTGGGTAGAAAGGAGTGGCCCGGATAGCCCAATTCAGGAGGCACCCTGAGCGAGTGGGGGTTAACCCTGACATTACAGGGCATTATTTTCGGAAAGCGGATAGTGTTGCCAACTCCAGACGTTATAGAACTCCATTTAAAAAACTTTCACGTCGGAGGTCGGAAGCGGACGCTTTCGTCCTGAAACGGACAGTAACAGATTTTGGTGTTGCTTAAAACAATGGTTTTACCGGAAAAAAGATAACACTTGCGTTTGGCAAAGTTTTTGAAACAACCCTGAACAAAATTGCTATGACTAAAAAAATACCAATCACCGTCTGCCTTATTTTCGCCGCAACACTCGCCTTTGCACAGATCACATTTCCACCCGGCGGCACGAACCGGAAAGCCTCGGTGTCACAGCGAATCGGCATTACCGATGTCCGCATCGATTATGACCGTCCGATTGTGAATGGCCGCGAGGGCAAAATCTGGGGCGGGTTGGTTCATTACGGCTTTGCCGATCTTCACTATGGTACGAGCAAAGCTGCGCCCTGGCGTGCAGGCGCAAATGAAAACACGACCTTTACATTTAGTACGGACGTCCTTATCGAGGGCAAACCGCTGAAGGCCGGAAAATATGGGTTCTTTATTGCCATGGGACCTGAAATGGCAACACTCGTTTTCTCAAATGTCAGCACAGCGTGGGGAAGCTTTTATTACGATAGCAAAGACGACGCGCTTCGTGTCGAAGTGCCAGTGGCAAAACTTACTGAGAGCGTTGAACGACTTATATATGTTTTTAGTGACGAAACCGATGACGCGGCCATTGTTTCATTACAATGGGAAAAAGTGAAGATACCATTCAAGGTCTCGGTCGACCTTGAAAAAGAACAGCTCGCGGCGTTCAGAAGAGAATTCAATTCGGGCATTTTTTATCGCTACTGGCAAAACATGCAAATGGCGGCGAACTACTGCCTTGTACACAACATCAACATTGACGAAGCGATCGGCTGGGCTGACCGATCTATCAATACCTATTTTGGCGAAAAGAATTTTTCTACGCTATCCACCTATGCAGGCCTGCTGGAAAAAAAGGGTATGAAGAATAAGGCAGATTCCGTAATGAAGAAAGCCTATTCGCTGGCCACCACACTTCAACTGTATTCGTACGGAAGAGGGCTCGAAAATCAGAAGCGCAATGAAGAAGCGATTACGGTTTACAAAATGAGCTATGATAGGAACCCCGATGATCTTTATTCCTGTATGGCGATCACGCGTGGCTATTCGTTGCAAGGAAATAACAAGGAAGCGCTAAAATATGCAAACAAGACGCTGACGTATGCGAAGGACTCTTATTTTAAAAAGTATGCCGATGAAGTGATTGTTAACCTGAAGGAAGGAAAACCGCTTTACTAAAATACGGTATCAAATTTATCGAACCCCTAACGGCCCGGATCAAATCTCAAATGCTGAAATTGAGGTCGGTTTTCAATGCCCTGGAATAGGCGCGCTTGTCGAAGGAATAAAGATGAGGCGTTTTGTGAGGCTTTCCCGAGGGTCGTTCGCCAGTCTTTCTCACAATCTTAAGACCGATGATCTTCTTTCTGAAATTGGCACGGTCGAGCCGGACCCCCAGGATTGTCTCATAGAGACGTTGAAGTTCTGACATCGTAAATTCTTTCGGCAGGAGGTTCAGCCCCTTTGCTGAAATCCGCCACTTTCAATCCGGGGACCTTTGACCGGTCGGGATCCGTGAAGGTGTGATATTGTTTGAAGAAAATTCCCCCGATTCCCGTCCGCTCCTCCAGCAGCCGGCTGGCCGCCGCGTCCGCAGGCTCACTGCGTTTCACATAGCCGCCAGGCTAACCCCAACCGTTCAGGTGTTTCCATTTCAATAACAGGATCTTCAACTCATTGTCGTGGAAACCGAACACGGCACAGTCAATGGATACATGGGGCAGGTAGTCCCGGTACCCGGAATTGATAAAATCCTGCAAGTATTGAGTATGAAGGAGAATTGACGCAGGCCAACAAGATGCCTGGATATCTTTCTAACGAAGAAGGCATCCGGGCAACCAAAAAAACTAGTGGAGAAAGTGGGCAAAGTTTGAGTGGCCAAATTCATTCTAATCTCAGGCTATTCACCGGATTAGCAAGGGCTGCCTTTACCGCATGAAAACCAATTGTCAATAATGCAATAGACGTCGTAGCTATCCCGACCACTAGAAATACGATCCAGCTAATGCTAATTCGATTCGCATAGTGCTGTAACCATTCGTTCATAAAATACCATGCAAAGGGGGAAGCGACCAGGAAGGCAATCAGGATCAATTTTAGAAAATCCCCTAAAAGAAGTGAAATGATATTTTGTATGGAGGCGCCCATTACTTTTCTTAGGCCAATTTCTTTGGTGCGATTAACAGCCGTTAAGGCCGTTAGTCCAAGCAATCCAAGGCATGCCAGAAAGATAGAAATCCCACCTGCCCAGCCTACCATACCGGTCCATCGCTGTTCGTCCCGATAATAATTGTTAATGTCCTCATCAAGAAAACTATATTTAAGAGGAATATCAGGCGATACGGTACTCCACGCTTTTTGTATTACCTCCATGGCATCCCTGGGATTTCCCGGTCGTATTCGAACATAAATCTGGGAATACCCTTTATCATTTGAGGTTATAAATGCCTGGTTCCTTATATTTTCACTTAGCGGCCGGAAGTTAAAATTATTCACAACGCCGATAACCCTGGCCTTCTTAAACTGGAAATCCAGTTCTTGTCCGATTGCACTTTGCGCGGTCCACGAAAATGCCTTCATCATAGTTTCATTAATGATGATGGGCCGGAGGGTATCGTTTGAACTCGTTGGCTCAAAATTTCTCCCGGCAATGAGTTTCATTCCCAGAACGCTGATATAGTCAGGATCAACAATATTAACGGCAACCGTAAGTCCCTGATTAGAATACCCTAAGAGATCGTGGTCAGCGCCCAAACCAGCGGTAGCGGTGGTTACGCCAACTATTGAAGTTTGACTAATAATGCTTTCCCTGAAGGCGGCATATATCTTAGTTGGATCTGTTTCAGAGGCATCCACCACCACCACATTTTCTTTGCTAAATCCCGGGTACGTGTCGATCATGTAAGTTGACTGTTGCAGAATGATGATGGTGGAGATAATCAAGATAATGGACAACCCAAACTGAAATGTGACAAGCGATTTTGTGAACAGGTTGGAGCCTCCTATCCGGATCTTGTTTTTCAGGACATCCACGGGCTTGAATGTTGACAATACGAACGCCGGATAGCTTCCTGCGATCAGACCGACTACGAATATGATTACCATCACCACTGCGATCAGTTGAGGATGAAGTAGAATGTCAAAATGAAGGTTTCTGCCCGACAATTGATTAAACCAGGGCAATAGGACATAAGCCAACAGGAGACCAAATGCGGCAGCCACTCCTGATACCATTTCGGCTTCTGCAAGGAATTGAAAAGCGACCTGACGTTTCCGTGCACCAATAACTTTTCTTACCCCTACTTCTTTACTTCTTCCCGCAGATCGTCCAATGGCAAGAGTAGTAAAATTGATACAAGCAATCAGCAATACTCCGGTTGCAATACAAAGTAAGATCCATATCGTCTTTTTGTCAATGCGTTGATAATCTGTGAAGGACCAACCATGAAAATCCGTATCGGTATGGATGGAGAGCAAGGATTGTAATTTGAATTCAACGGGTGGTTTGTTTTCATCCCACTCGAACCCATACGTTTTTAGGTCGAGCATTAACCTCGGATTAAAATTCAGTAAAAAATGGCGTAGTCGTTGGAAATCGCCTGGTACGGTGCTTCCCGGTTGTAATTGAACAAAGGTTTGCCGGACGGTTGGGTGCCAGTTGTTCCCGATGATGAAGGGACTGTCCATGTCTTTGACATAAAGGTAATTGGCCAGAACATCAAAACGGACCGATGAGGTGGGAGGTATGTCCCTGGCAACGGCGCAGATCTTGAATTGCTGAAACGTTGTGCCAAGCTGAATTTCAACTGTTCTGCCGACAACGTCATCCGTTCCAAAAAGAGCGTTAGCGCGGGATTCAGTTAGTACAAGGTCGTTGAGATTGCGAAACACAGCAGCTGTATTTCCCCGCTTTAGGGGAAATGTGAAAATGGAGAACAGGGATTGATCTGCAAACGAAACAGCGGCACGAAGCACATTGGAATCGGTTCGGATCAGATTTTCTCCCCAGGGTAGTTGAAGGCGAACAAAATCGACCACATCAGGCAGGTCGTGTTTCATGGCTTCCCCTAATGTGGCGGAGGTAGGACCTGAATAATCCGTGTACGCGATGGGAGGCTGCCCCTTTTCCAGATTCTCCCATTGTATATAGGCCCGGTAAATGTGGGGAGCATTTTTATGAAACGTGTCAAAGCTGAATTCACTTGTTGTGAAAAGTAAGATCAGGCTAAAGCATGCAATTCCGACTGACAGACCGAGAAAACTAATGGATGCATAAACCTTTTGCTTTTTCAGATAGCGAAGCCCAATGGTAAGGTAACTGGATAACATAGCAGCGTGATTTAAATCAATTGAAAAATGATTTCTCAAAATTATTCCAGGCCGGAGATACCGGACCACATTCCAGGTAAATTCGCATCTTGCTCTTTTCTCACCAAATCTTCTTACATCACGTTCAAACTCCTGGAGGAGATCTCCTTCAATCTCTTCGCTCAAATGAGTTGGGCAAATAAGGTGCAGGAATTGCAAGGCCCATCCGGGCGGATGACGGGTATTTCTCTTCATGTGCCCAAAACTGTTAGCGGTGGCACCCTACTCCACAAATCAACTCTGGGTGCTTTCATAACCCTCAACCTGTACATGCCGGCAGGGGTTATAGCTGGTTCCACCCCCCGAGGCAGTACGTGATCAGCTCTTAGCATATCCTTATATTTTGTTAAGCAAATAGCTAAAAAAAATGAAAAATGGCAAGGCAATTGATTTTATTTTGTCATTTAAAAGTCAAGACAGCGCCTTCCGAATGCTTTTCAAGAGCGACTTATTATTTGAGTTCGTAATCGCGATGGCCTCGCATTGATTGAATTTCGCAAAGGCTTTAATAGCATCACAAAGTTTCACGACCATCGGGTTGGTCAGCTTCACTGGCTCGAAGTGAAGATTGTGAATGGTCAGTATCCTTTGTTTTCGATCCGCCTTTGAATCCATTCTCGCAACAAACCTGTCGCCGATCAATACGGGCAATGAAAAATAACCATATTTCCGTTTTGACTGCGGCACAAAACATTCTACCTGATAGTCGAAGTCGAAGAAATTCTTTAGGCGATGCCGGTAGACATTCAACACGTCAAACGGAGAGAGAATAAAGGCGTCACCGGACAACCTGATCTTCCTGCTTTTATATTCAGAGAGCATATAGAGGGCGGAGTCTTTCAAGCCGGTGACCTCAACCTTGCAAATTTCCCCGGCGGCAATAAGCTTCTCCAATTCTGTTTTGACCGAATTTTTCTGTACGTTCAGTGCATCCTTCAGATAGCGACCGCGGTAGGCTATGTCTTTAAAGTAGCCTATACCCAGCGCTTTCAACGAGCGCCGGATAACATGCCTTGCAAATTCCTCCGGTGCAGGCATCGTCGTATCGATGTCCATCGGGATTATATTCTCAGGCAAATCATATACTTTCTGAAAATCTTTTCGTCCGATCGTCATCAGTCGACCGTCGAGGTGCAGCCTCTCGAGTGCCAGCTTTGATGGACGCCAATCCCACCATCCCGAACTTTTTGTTACGCGATCATTTTCAAAATCCCGCGCCATGAGGGGTCCCTCGCGCGAAATCCTGTCGAGTACCGCCTTCATCAGATTGATTTCTGCCGGCGCCAGGGGTTTTCTTCTGAACAAAAAGCTTGCTTTCACCGGCAGGGAGAAGCGGAAGTCGTTCATCGGAATGTATCCTGCCGCATAGGTCCAGAATTCGAAGATCTTTCCATCAGCCTGAAGCTGCTCAAGCCATTCCGGTTTATAGCCCGGTACCCGTGATGCAATGGCGTGGTGGTGCGCCCGCTCAACAACGTAAATTGTATCGATCTGAACAAAACCAAGGTGGTCAACAAGTTTGTAGACCGCTTCCTTGCCTTTGCCAAACTGCGCACGTTTTGTTAATCCTGCGGCGTGGAGGATAATTTTTCGGGCTTGTGATGGGGTAAGGATGAGACGATCCATAAGTTGAATTAACAACTTTTTGGATTAGGAAGAGAGCGACAGACCGCTGTGTTCGCTAATTGGAAAATGCAATAACGCTGAATGGGTCTGATTTTGGTCAGGATTGTTTGATCAGATTGACCCCGGACAAAGGTCCTTTTGCCTGTTGAAGTTTACCTCCCGTGGCAAGGGTGCCAAGAATAATTGGAGCAAAGCCCATTGAATCAACAATGTCACTTATCTCTTTATTCGCATCGGGATGATTGCCGGAAATAAAAAGTACTCTTTTGCCATTTTCGGACTGTGGGTTCATTTCCAGTAGCTTGTAGTATAGTGTGTTAAATGCTTTAACTAAACGGGCACCAGGAACATAGTCAGCCACAACCTCACTCGAAGCCCGCCCACCCAAATCGGCAACCTGTAAGTCCGGAACAAAGGCGACATAGTGGTTGGTGGCATCAATGATTATCCGGTTGTTCCAATTCGGTAAACCGGAAAGGGTGGACAATTGCGACCATGGCATGGCCAGGATTACTATATCAGCCTGTGCCGCTACAGCAGGTGTACCCGCTTTTGCGCCTGATCCTAAAGACGCTATGGTTTTCGCTATTTCCGAAGGGTCCTTTCGACTACTGAGTATGACCGAATATCCTGCTTTTAGTAAGTGAATGGAAACTGCTTTTGCGATATTCCCCGCGCCGATGATTCCAAATGTCTTTTTCATAATGGTATTAGCTTACCTTTTATAAAGATTAATTTTTTAATCCCGGAATCTGAACAAATGCAAATTATTCCTAACCAAATCAGGATTTAGATCCGGGCAAAGAACAAAAAATGCTTTTCATGAATTCAATTCCTGGTTTAAAAATACCTTTTCCAGCGTAATGGGAAGTATTTCGGAAAGCATTTAACGCAATCGAATGCGGTTGTTTTTCCATCGGTAACGTTCCATTTTTTAGGTGTGTTTCCGCGCACACGCGTTATGTGTCCGGACACATTTTTTGTTGTTTCCTTGTCTTTGAAATCTAAATCTATATTTTTGCCGCAATTCAATACATTATTTTGATTGTAGTGGATTGAGCGAAATAATCTTTCATTACCTAACCTAAACCCCTTATGAAAAGAAAATTACCTAAACTCATGCTGTTGATGTTGCTGGCCAGCACTGCTGTGTATGCACAGACGGTGACGGGTAAAGTGACCTCAGCAGCAGATGGATCTTCCTTGCCGGGAGTATCAATCCTGATCAAGTCGACCTCCACGGGAACGACTACTGACGCCGAAGGAAAGTACTCGTTAACCGTCAGCAATCCTGCCTCCAGTGTCCTGGTGGTATCCTTTATTGGATTTGCGACCATGGAAGTCTCCGTTCAAAACAGAACAACGATTGACATCGCACTGAACGAAGATGTTGCCCAGTTGAATGAAGTGGTCGTCACGGCACTTGGAATCGAGCGGGAAAAGAAGGCCCTTGGATTTTCGGTTCAGGAAGTAAAAGGAAGTGCTTTCACTCAGGCGAGAGAATCCAACATCATCAACAACCTTCAGGGACGCGTTGCCGGCGTGCAAATTTATAAAGGCGGAACAGGTCCGGGCGGTTCCTCCAAGATCAACATACGCGGGATGAGTTCCCTGGGTGGCGATAACCAGCCCTTGTTTGTTGTGGACGGAGTTCCTTTCGATAACTACAATACATCCAACGGAACCAGTGAATATGGCGCCAGTGATTCCGGACAAGGCATTGCCCAAATTAATCCGGACGACATTGAAACGATGACGGTGCTGAAAGGTCCTGAAGCGGGTGCCTTGTATGGTAGCCGGGCCGGAAATGGTGTTATTCTAATTACAACAAAAAAAGGAAAATCAGCCAAAGGACTGGGTGTGAATTACAACAGCAATTTAACGTTTGAGACACCCCTTCTCCTGCCGAAAGTTCAAAATGTATATGGACAGGGAAACAATGGTGCCTTTGACGCGAGTAGTATTTATACGGAATCCAGCTGGGGACCTCAGGCAACGGGTCAGACTGTAACCGACTGGAGGGGAGCAAACAAGCCGATGACCATCGACCCCAATGATCTCAAAAATTTCCTACAAACCGGAAAAACATTTACCAACTCATTGGATCTTTCCGGGGGAGATGATAAAAGCACCTTCCGTATTGGTTATACCAACTTTGATAATAAGGGCCTCGTTCCGACTTCCACTATCAAACGCAATATGGTTACCCTGCGTGCCACGCACAATTTCAACAGCAGGCTTTCCATCGATGCCAAGATCAGCTATTCAAGACAGGATGGTCATAACCGGCCTGCCACCTCCGGCAGTACGTCCAATGTTTTCAGCTTTTATAATAAAACGCCTCGCAGTATTCATTTGGCGGATATGGTGCCCTGGAAAGACGACAACGGATTGATGATCATCTGGAAACCGTCCGCTTACAGTACGATAAAAAATCCATACTGGATAATGAATGAGAATTCAAATCTGGACCAGACAGAGCGTTACAATACCATGGTGAAAGTGGATTATAAGATCACGGACTGGCTGAGGGTTTTTGCCCGTCATGGTATGGATCAGGTAAATCAATTTAATGAATCCAAGAATGCCTACGGTATGGGTAATCCTACCGATCCAGGCTCTTACAACTATGAATCCGGCTATTCACAATCCCGCAGCAGGGGAACTGAAACCAACAGTGATTTTCTTTTCGCAGCGAATAAAACCCTTAAGGATTTTACCGCGTCATTGAGCGTTGGTGGAAACCGGAGAGATAATGTATATGACCTTCAAGGTGGTAATACGAATGTATTGGTATTTCCCGGTTATTACAATTTAGGTGCCGGTACAAACCCAAGACCGTATAGCAATATAACAAAGCGACGCGTGAACTCCCTCTATGGATTTCTCAACTTGTCGTACAAAAACTACCTGTTCCTGGACGTGACCTTTAGAAATGACTGGTCCTCCACACTTTCCACTAAAAACGTTTCATTCCATTACCCATCGGCTTCTGCTTCCGCCGTGATATCGGATATGGTTCAGCTGCCCGCCTTTTTTTCATACTGGAAGGTAAGAGGCGCCTATGCCCAAACCGGCAATAGCATCGATCCCTATAAGCTTGCCTATACATTCGCCGTTGGCCCCGGGTTCAATAATGCCCAGACAACAGCGGCACCGGGTACCCTTCTAAACCCGGATGTACTTCCCGAAAAGGTAAATTCCTTTGAAGTGGGAACCGACATGAAATTTTTGATGGGCAGAGTAGGAATTGAAGTAGCGTACTATGACCGGAGTACGACCAATCAAATAATTTATTTGCCGCTACAAGGAGCAACCGGTTTTGCGAACAAAGTCATTAATGCCGGTGATATAACGAACAAGGGAATTGAATTTGTATTCAACGCAGTCCCGGTTAAAAACCGCAATTTCAATTGGAATATTGCAGTTAACTTCAATCACAACGTAAATAAAGTTCAACGACTGGTAGAAGGATTTTCCCGCTATTTCCTGCAAGGAGATGTTAATTCCCGCGCGGTTCGTGTCGTAGCCGATGAAGGAAAACCGATGGGCGATATCTATGGTCGTGATTTCCAGCGTGACCCCGCCACCGGAAAGATTGTTGTCGATGCCAGTGGAGTTCCTTTAAAGGGAGGAGACAAGAATTCCTATCTCGGAAATTTTCAACCGAGATACACCATGGGGGTTATCAACACCTTCTCCTATAAGAATATTACCCTTGGCCTTTTGGTTGACGCCCGTGTCGGTGGTAAGTTATATTCTCAATCATTGGCTTCCATGTATGCCAATGGAAATGCAGCCGGTACACTCGCCTACCGCGAAGGTGGGATGATCGTGGATGGCGTTATGTCGGATGGCACGGCGAATACGAAAGCGATTACATCGCAGCAGTATTGGCAAGCTACCGCGGGATACGAACCGGTTGCATCCCAATTTGTTTACGATGCAACAAATGTCCGTTTGCGGGAAGCAACATTGACCTACGCTTTTCCTCCCGCCCTGTTGTCCAAGACCGGGTTAACCAGGCTCTCCGTGGGCTTTGTAGGCCGTAACCTCTGGTTGATCAAAAATAATATCCCCGGTATTGATCCGGAATCAACATTCTCGGTGACCAATGCACAAGGTGTTGAAAACATGTCCTATCCTTCTTACAGAAGTTATGGAGTTAATGTGAATGTGGGCTTTTAAGAAATCATGAATATGAAAACTATAAGAACATCAATTTTAACGTTGGCCACCGCAACTGCCTTGGTTGCCGGAGCCGCCTTTTTGTACTCGTGTACAAAAGATTTTCAGTCGTTAAATACAAATCCCAACGCTGCTACACCGGAAAATGTGCAGCCCAGCTTTTTGATCACGGGTGTATTCAACCAATCCATCCTTGATCCTGGTATGCATGAGCGTATAACACAGTTAACGAACGATGTGTATGCGCAATATTACGCTAACGAAGGGTTCTCTACACAAACCGGGGTGACCAACAATGAGTGGATCACGGAATACTATAACAATTACCATAATTCCATGGTCGCTTCCCTGAACATGGCCATCCGGATCGGTACGGCAGGAGCC
>DATHFS010000451.1:0-10423 GCA_035317975.1 Cyclobacteriaceae bacterium
GGATTAGATGATTTCCTCCGGTGCGAATAGGACGTCATTACCGGAATCAGAAATACCCCCCGGTAAAGGCGGGTTGAGTGATACGGGAAAACTAAAAGCGAACTCGGTATGGTGACCGACTACAGAATTTACCTGCATCGAAGCACCCAATGCGTCCACGCATTCCTGGACAATAGAAAGGCCTAAGCCTTGCCCGCGATACGCCTTCGTGGTACCTGTATGAAGCTGTTTGAAACGGTCAAAGATGTTTTCCCGGTTTGCCATGTCAAAGCCGATTCCAAAATCCCGAATGCTGAGATGAAATTCCCGTTGCGACTTTGAAAGGGTAATAATGATCGATTTCCCCAATGAACTAAACTCAATGGCATTGGCCAGTACGTTACTGAAAATGAGATGGAGCAACGCCGGATCAATTGTAATGTACTCTATTTCGGGACTGCTGTTTAAAGCGACATGGAGTTGTTTGCGTTGAATCCTCGGGGTAAATGCTTCTATGGACAGATTGACGACAGAAAGGATATCGGTCTGAATCGAAACGGGACGAAATCCATTCGCTTCGATCTCGGCGGCAGCAAAAAGGTTACGCATCTGGAAATCCAGATCAAAAGCCTCCTGGTGGAGCAGCAAGGCCAAATGCTGAACTTGTTTAATTGATTCTACCGAGAGCAGTGCCTGTGAAAGACCAAGCAAGGCCGAAAGCGGGTTAACGATTTCATTGCGAATGTTAGAGAGAAAATCACTCTTCATTTGTTCTGCCTCCCGCAAGCGAACACTCAGATGATCAATCCGGAGAAGGAGTTCCCTGGAACTGATTTGAGAAGGAACGGATTTATTCAGCCGTTGCTCAAGTTCCATGATAAGTTCCTGGTCTGTGATGGCGGAAATCGTTTTCATGCTGTTTTCTGATATACGGTGGGATGAACGAGCTTCAGCGGCAAGGGCATTCCATGAAGCGATTCGGAATGACCGATAAAAAGAAATCCTCCGACCTTCAGCTTGCCCAACAACTTTACGATCACGTCTTCCTGGGTCTTTCGGTCAAAATAGATCAGGACATTGCGGCAGAAGATAATATCCATCACCGTCGACACATCCAAAACCGTATCCATGAAATTGACCCGGCAGAATTGAACTTTCTTTCGAATCCCGGCTACCGGTTTCACCGTGGGATGCTTTTGATCTTTACTTTTAAGAAAATACTTTTTCAATATGGTTTGGGGCATGTGGTCCACACGGTCCCGGGGGTACACGGCTGCAATGGCTTTTTCCAGAACGTGCGTGGAGATATCGCTGGCCAGTATGGAGAAGTCCACCCCCGGCTGCAGTGAAGATTCTGAAAGTACGATAGCAAGGGTGTAGGGTTCTTCCCCCGTTGAGCAGGCGGCGCTCCAGACATTCAATGTCCATTTTTCCTTTGCAGCGTTTTGCTGTTGCAGGAAGGGGAGGCACAGTCTTACCAACACCTCGTAATGATGCGGTTCCCGGAAGAAGTCAGTCTTGTTGGTAGAGACCGCATCGATCATGGGGATGATCTCCTCCTGGCCTTCCCGGCTCTGTATAAAGTCAAGGTAACCTGAGTACGACGAAATAGCGAGTGTGCGGAGCCTTTTACTGAGTCTGCTTTCAAGCATTATTTTCTTTGGCAGCGTGATGCGGATCCCACTTTGTTCATAGATCAGTGCGGCCAACCGGTTGAATTCCGGAATTGTCATGGCGGGTAAGCCTAAATCGGATTTTTGTTGTGCCGCTGCCATTGCTATCCTTTTTTTATGATCGTAGTTAGTCCTTGGGTGTTTTGTAAAACGAAAGATCACTGAACAGACCGAGTTGAAATGTGAAATTGTTTTCAATTTTGTTGAACGTATCCATCCCCGTTTGAATCAGGCTCCCCTGTTGCAGGACCTGGTAGAGAAAACCGCATTCAAGTTTGCCTATCTTTCCAAGGTGGAATCCGAGTGCGGCGTACGCTCTGTTTTGATCAAGCAAATTATACCGCACCCCTTTGCCGAAATTGATAAAGATTTCATCGTAGGCAGCCAGAAAAAATTCCTTTGCCTCCAGCGTATTCCCTGTGAGCGGCAAGGACCCTTTGAGCATATAGCGGAATCGATTTTCGAAACGGCCGTTCCGGAATGCTCCCGCTGAAGCATTGCCAATCATGCGCTGCTCGAGCCGGTAACGATGAGATAGTTTGAGGCGCCCCGTCGAATGACTTACCAGCGCCTGTTGCCATATTCGATGCTCCGGAAAGGAATGGGCAACAGGAAATTCTCCGTACGGATAGGTTTCAACGAAAGCATACCCAATCGTATAGCGGACATTCTTGCTGTATATATCTAATCCGGTACGCAGCAACAGTTGCTGCCATTCCCGAATCAGATCATGTCTGCGAATCTGTACTTCAGCATGCCACCCCAGCAACGGACTGAATTTATGATTACCGAAATACATCAACCATGCATTGGTGTTCCCGGTATTTTGACGATACGCAGGGGACGCCGTACCCTGCGCCTGACAGGGTACGAGAAATAAATACATCAGCGCCGGTATTCCTAATCGCCGAAAGGCTCTAATGACGCTCATATTCGGTATCAGAATGAGTAGAGTCCATGTCTATCTTTAGCCCCTTCGCGCTTCCAAAGGAGACATTTTTCACGGAAGCCTTAGGTGTATGTTTAGCCGAAACTCGCTTTGGAATCCGCGCGGCATCCGTCCGGTGATTATTGTCAATTTTGAAAAACGAAATTGTATCACGCATACTATCCGCCTGACTGGACAGTTCTTCCGAACTGGCTGACATTTCTTCCGCAGCGGAAGCATTTTGCTGGATTACCTGGTTGAATTGTTGAATGGCCGTGTTTACTTGATTCGCGCCCGAGTTTTGCTCTCTGCTACTGGCGGCAATCTCCTGAACGAGCCGTGCGTTGCTCTGAATATTAGGAACAATCTGTTCCAGTAGTCTTCCGGATTTTTCCGCAATGGAAACACTGGAGGTGGACAGCTCAATAATCTCTGTCGCGGAGGACTGAGAACGCTCTGCGAGTTTGCGGACTTCGGCGGCGACTACGGCAAAACCTTTACCATGATCACCTGCACGGGCTGCTTCTACAGCCGCATTCAGCGCCAGCAGATTGGTTTGCCTTGCGATCTCACTAATGATACTGATCTTATCGGCGATCTTCTTCATGGAATCTACCGTCTGACTTACCGAGCGACTTCCGTCCTGAATTTCATCGGCGGCTTTCATTGCAATTTTTTCTGTTTGCTGGGCATTGTCCGTGTTCTGCTGAATATTGGCTGTCATCTCCTCCATGGACGAAGAAATCTCTTCAGCGGAAGCGGCTTGCTCCTGGGAACCTTGCGACAGCGATTGCGAGGTAGAACTCACCTGGCCGCTGGCAGAAGCAATATTGTCAGCTGCCTGCACAATCTGTCCCATTACTTCACGAAGTTTGATAACCATTGCTTTCATATAGCCAATCAGTTCACCGATCTCATCCCGTGGAATATTTTCAATTTGAACAGTGAGATCCCCGTCTGCTATTTTCCGAACAATCTCTTTGGCCATATTCATGGATTTGGATATGGAAAGGATAATCCAGGAAGAGACTGCAATAGAGATAACAATACTGATAAATAGGAGCGCGATCATGCTCGACGTGGCCTTGTCATAGATCTCATCCGTATTCCTGTTGGCTTCATCCATCGCCGCCAGATTCTTCTTTACGATTTGTCCTACGATATCAATGCAATTGGTAGCGGCTTCTCTCCCGGTTGTACTGGATATCTTATAGGAAGCCGTGCGGGCGGAATCAGTATAGATCTTACTGAGGGCCTTGATCTTGGCGAGCGATTTTGTATACTCTGTCCAGTTTTTACCAAATTGGTCCAGGATTTCTTTTCCCCGATCATCCGAAATGGAACGGAGGGTTTCCATATTCGCGAGCATAACGGTAGAGCGCTCATTGATAGCGGCTACGTAATCATCAATTTCCTGCTCGTCATCGGATAGTATAATATCTTTTTCCCGCTTGGTAATGAATTGAAGGTCCTCCGCCGTTTTCATTGAAAGTTGCATTCGTCTGACGTTTACCGTGACGATCGTGGTGATATTGTCGTTCAACGTGCCGGCATTGGTGCTTCCCAGGAAATAAATCGCCGCGGCCAGTGCAATCAATACGGCAAACCCTAACAGGAGCCTTGCTTTAATGGTCAGTTTCATAATAGTAGGTTTAGGTTCAAAAAAGGTTGGTTATGTTTATTTATTTTTTTCGGCCGGTACATCACTCTCGGAAATTTCCTGAAGCAGGATGGCTTCCTCGTCGGAAAATACGAGATCAAGATTCAAGATCATGATAAACTGATCATTGAGTTTGGTCATCCCTTCAATGAACCCGGTTCGGTATTTCGTCCCTACGGTGGGAGCGGCCTGTATCGACTCGGGTTCAATTTCCATGACCTCTTGTACGTCATCGACCACGGCACCCAGTACAATGGTTTGGGCCTCTAAAGAGATATTCATGACGACAATGCATGAGTTTACCGTATCGGGGACGGTTGGCAACCCAAACTTTGCCCGCATATCAATGACGGGGAGCACACTGCCACGCAGATTGATGACGCCGCGCATAAAGGCAGGAGACCTCGGCACCCTGGTAATCTTGGGTATCTCCAGGATCTCCAAAACTTTGCTGACATTGGCGGCAAAGATCTCGTCACCCAACCGAAAGGTGAGGAACGATTGAAGTAATTCGGTTTGTTCATTCATATTCCATGGTAGGTTAAATTGGTTTTATACTTATTCTTGTTTCCTCTTTACCCGTGAGATTGCGTATCAGTTTGTTGGGGTCGACTACCAGCGCCACTGTCCCGTCTCCCAGAATGGTAGCGCCGGAAAATTCATCTTGCTTTCTATACCTGTTCCCCAATGGCTTCAACACAGCCTGGTACTCTCCAATAATTGATTCCACAGCAAGCCCGAACGTCTTTTTGTTATACTGCACGGTGATGACCTGGCTTAGAAAGGGGACCGGCTCATCCGGTGTGAAGACCTTGCATAAGTTGAAAACGGGAATTCGCTGATTATCCAAAACCACTTGATGATGGGTCTCATTTTCGAGTAGGGTGGTTTCTACTTCATAGCATTTTCGGACAGCGGCTATGGGTAATATGAAACGGGTTGAACCCGTACTGACCAGCAAGCCGTCAATGATGGAAAGCGTGAGGGGAAGACGGATAACGAATGTGGTACCTAACGCTGGTTTTGTAATGACTTCAATTTCGCCTTGTATATCAGTGATATTGCGTTTCACTACATCCATACCCACTCCTCTTCCTGAAACACCCGTTACGTGTTCGGCTGTTGAAAACCCAGGGTGAAATATGAGTTGAATGAGTTCGTCTTCACGAAGCGGATCATCAGAACGGATAATGCCGGTGGCAACGGCTTTCTGTTTTACCCTTTCCAGGTCAATACCAGCACCATCATCATTGATTTCAATCACTACGTTGGTTCCGGAATAGTATGCCTTTAAAAGCACCGTCCCTTGTCTCGGCTTGCCCTGTTGATGGCGTTTGTCGGGAGATTCAATTCCATGATCGAGTGCATTGCGGAGCAAGTGCAATACGGGATCAGTCAGTTTTTCGATAATGGATTTATCGATTTCGGTCTCCGTACCTTCTGTTTTGAAGATAACTTCTTTGTTAAGCTCCTTCGATAGATCCCGTACCAGACGCTGGAAACGAACGACAAGACTTTCCACGGGAATCAGGCTCATGCTGAATGCATTGTCGCGGAGCCGGCGTGTGATTTTTTCGACATTTTCAGAAATGGTGACGAGTTCGCCTACCGTGCTTTCCGTGGCAAACAAGGTTAACCGGGCCTGTGTAGTGACTAATTCGCTCACCAGGTTCATCAGGTCATCGAGTCTTTCCGATGGTACGCGCACGGATCCCTTACCATTTCGCTGTGAGGTGATGATAGAGTCAATCGGAAGGTGGGCGCCCGGCATAAGCAGGGTACTCAGCGCACTGTACCCCATGGGCCTGTCGATGGTATGCGCCCGATACACCTGCTGCCTGACGGGCTCAGTAAACGAAAAAAAGTTTACGGGAAAAGGCCTGATAACCAGTTCGCACTCCGTTTCTACGAAAATAAATACCTCCCGTATCGCTGCTTCGTCGCAGGACGTTTCGAGGAGTACTTCGAAGGCGGTATAGTTTTTTCCCGCATCCGCGTACTCCCACTCCAGCGGCTTTACCAAATAGGGAAGCGCCAGGCCGCTCCCCAGCGCCAGCAGATCTTCAATCAGGTAAAGGGTATTGGTTCCATGTTGAAGAATGTTTTCTTCTGGAACAAATGAAATGTACCAACAGGATCCTTTTCCTTCCTCTGGAGCCAGGACGTGATCTCCGGTTGTGAGAACATTTTCTGCTTCAGCGAGTTTGCCTATTTCTTCAAGGAGGTGAACCTGTGCCAATTGCAACGTTGTGCCGGCGACCATGGGATCGTTGAGAAGTTTTCCAAGGTGATCGAGACAGGAATAGGTTACTTCCAAAATAGGAGGTGTGAGGGTCTGCTTGCCCTCGCGGATAGCCTGGTAAATGGATTCCAGCTGATGGGTCAGCGCATTGATGCTATCGAAACCAAACATCTGGGCGGAGCCCTTAAGGGAATGCATGCAGCGAAATACATTAGCGATGCCATCCGTGTCTGCCGGATTGCTCTCCAACTTCAACAATCCCTTTTCCAGATCCGTGAGAAGCTCGGTCGCTTCATCCAGGAATAGTGAACGAAGATGCTCCATTACCGTATGATCTTTTTTATCACATCCAGTAATTTTTCCGGCACAAAGGGCTTCACAATCCAACCTGTAGCCCCTGCCGCCTTCGCTTCTTCCTTTTTGGATTGTTGGGACTCGGTCGTGAGCATGAGTATAGGGATGGTACTGTACCCTTCCTTCTTGCGTACTTCCTGGATGAGTTGTATTCCATCCATATTGGGCATATTAAGGTCCGTGATGACCAGATTGAATTCGGCCCCATTGAGTTTTTGCAGCGCTTCCACGCCATCATTCCCCTTAACAACATTATACCCTGAACCTTCGAGTGTGTACGCCACCAACTCGCGAATGCTTTCAGAATCATCAACAATAAGAATATTCTTTGCCATAAGTATTGAATTCACTTTGTATGCTTCGCGTCCACCGTAGTATAGAGAATAGGACCCCAACCCGACTTGATGATCAAGTCGGCCAGGGAGGGGAGTTCGGGTGAGATAATAGAAACAGAATGGTCTGTTGCTTCCATTGCCTTCTTGAAGACATGCAGCAACTGCAGAGCAGATACATCAATTGCCGTTGCTTCCTGCAGCGAGATGACGATGGCCATGTCGTTGGTTTTCCCCATCCCCGTTTTGAGAAGCTGAATCAATGTTTCTTTGAACAAGGAGCTCCATTGAATGGTAAGGTCTCCCTTAGCATGCAAAACATTTTTATTCGGCTTTATGTACTTCATTGTAAATTCAGCTTTCATAGGATGTGCAGTTTAAAAGATCTCTGTTTGCTCCTCTACCTGCCCGAATCCGGTGTGGGAGTAGATTCGCAGTAACTCACTGGCATGATCATGGGGATGGGTCTGCAACCAATCAAGGACCATACGTTCACTATTCATCGTATACACCCTTGCTACCGTGGACACATCGGATGTCTGGCAGATGGAATTTCGATGTTCATCGCGACGTTCCGTATAGATAGAGTGAAGCGCGAGAAGCAGTAAATTCATATTGCTTTCTTCCAGTTCAAGATTGTGAAATGCCTTTCGTCCCGAAGAACAAATTATTTTTTCAAGATTGTACTCCCGGTTCAACTCTGAAATCAGTTGCTTTACCGTGTCAATGGTTGACAGAAACTCGTTATGGGCAACCAAGGCCTGGAAGTAATTGAGACGGAAAATAAATTCTACCGGGTCGTCATCCGGTGTACCGCCCTCCAGGGGCAGGGGTTCGGCTTCCATCAAGGCCTGGTTTAACGCGACAATGTGGTTCATCTTTTGAGTAAGCGTATCCATATACTGAAGGAACTTGATGGAATCAGAAATACGGGATGCCATGGCGGGGTGAAGGTCCGCATCCGCATGGCACTTGCGGAAGATGTCATTGACTGCCAAAAAATCCGTTTGGGCCAATTCAAGTATGACGGTTATGCGGCTTCTCACTTCTTTCATTCTCAACATATACGTACTAATACTCCCTCTTATAGTAAACCTGATACTGTCCTGATTCATGCTGTTACCGTGTTACTTAAAAGAGGTCGACAGAGATCTTTTGAATAAACAGCGTAAACAAATAACCCCGGTCCATTTTTACTTTGGCTGATGTGAGCAAGAGGGAAAGTTCATTGTTCTCTGCCGAAACTTCGGTCCGGATGGAAACTTCATTTCCGGAAGTGGTGATTATGATGTTCTCTCCGTGAGAATTTTCTATAATGTTGATAGCGAGCAGGTCCTGGATAGCATACCCGAACAACTCTTCCCGTCTCTTGTTGAATATTTCTTCCGCGGCCACGTTGGAAAAACCAATAATTCCCCTTTCATCAAAGCTGATCACGCCGTCCATACATCCGTTCAGGATGGCAATATTCTTACTGCGTTCGGCTTCCACCTCTAAAAGCTTGGCGCGGATCTGATGTTCTTTCTGCGTCATTTGTTCTTGTGCTTGAATCGTCTGCTGCAGGAGCCGCTCCGTATTTTCATGCACGATCATAGCCGATAACTCGACCGCGATATTGGCACTTACCTCACGGGAAAAATCGATCTGGTAACTTTCAAAGATCTGTAACGAGGCGATTTCAATGGCGCCATATACCTGGCCCCCGAACAGTAAGGGTGTGATAAGAATGCAGGCCGGGGTTGCCTCACCCAGTCCGGACGTGATCTTGATGTAGTCTTTGGGGACCTGGTCGAGAAAAATAATGTCCTTCTCCTTTATGCATTGGCCTAGCAAACCTGTTCCCGCGCTTATCGTTACTTTTCCATCCGTATGTTTGCGCTTTCCATGAGCATAGCTGGCAGCCAGCTCCAACAATTGCTCTTCACCCTCACTGCGCAGGAGGTAGAATACCCCTTGATGGCCTTTCAGGTATTTGACCAGGTGAGAAATAACCTGAAAGGTGTAATCCTCAATACCCGTAATGGATTTCCGCAGTTGGCCCATTAAAGCTATCCCTTCCACTGTCCAGGTGCGGACCGCCGCCTCCTTCTTATACGATTCAAGCTTCTCTTTCAGGTGGACAAGTGCTTGCCCTGCTATACTGTCAATTTTATTGGATAGTGCATTTGAATGGCCATCTCCTATATTTTCGACCTCCTGGATGACTAACTGCATCATCTCTTCCTGTTGTTTTAACCGTTCAGAAGCCGTGTTTAGAATTTTATTGGAGGAAGCGTGTTTCCGCCTGACCAGGAAGGAAAATCGGTTATGGATTATAAATCGCATTCGGAAGTATTCCCCAAAACAAAGCAGGCTAACCACGAACAAGAGTCCGAAGGCATAATAGGAGTGATTCACCTGTAGAATAAGGCTAACCGCCACTAATCCTATAAGTAATCCTGCAAGCAACTTTTCGAGCATACGGGGGTTAAATTGGAAGTTGATAATTAGGATAGGCCAGTTACCAGCCACCTCAACTTTAAATGCAAGGTAGCGTGGAGGGGAAAGTTGGCTTGGTGTTGTGAATACGTAGGGTATAAGTAGTAGTACGTAGGGGAGAGTATTATCTCAAAGAGTATTCTAAGAGACCAGTGCCTTCGGGGATAAGGTTGTGAGATAATTGTTTGGCGTAAACGGGGCTGACTAAACGCATCTCGTGTTACGAAGATGGACAAGGCACTCGCAGGATGAATCAATTACGGAGCGATACGCGCTTTCCGGTTTTCCAATAGCGAGTGTCCTTCCAACTATCTATTTATACAAATGAGTGTTTTGAATCTAGCTCGCCGTGGTTCGCCGTGCCCGCCGTGACCTTGCAACGCAAAAGGCCCCCGACCACCGACGCGTCGGGGCAGGCAAGCCGGGGCAGGCACAACGAACCTGCCTACCGGCAGGCAGGCACGGCGAACCACGGCGTGCACGGCGAATGTATCCTGTAATCGAAAATATGGGCTCAGGTTGTGAGTCGACTAATACGCCTTGAAAGAGCAATTATCTGTTTTTACAAATAATAAGGGACTCTGTGCACACTTCAACCTTATTTTTTGACAAAGGGATGGAGAATCAATTAGTTGGAACACTAGTGTTGCGACCAATTAGTTTTGCAACATAAATGAAAGTGTCGGCCTTATTTTCAAGGTATTTCAAGGCATTAACTGTGTAGCAGATTTGAGTTTTTGCGACACCAGGTGGATTAGAACTAGCACGACCCAGATT
>DATHFS010000452.1:0-2135 GCA_035317975.1 Cyclobacteriaceae bacterium
CGGAAACATGATAGTCCTTCCCTTCTTTCTTAAAAGCATTGTTCCGGGTATAACACCACAAAATGGTGGCCATCCCCAGTTGGTGAGCGCGTTCAAAAGCCTTGGCAACTTCTACAATCTGACGGGTAGCATTGTCCGATCCAAAATAAATCGTGGCCCCCACGGCTACCGCACCCAGATTCCATGCATCTTCCACGGACCCAAACATGATCTGATCGGCCTTGTTCGGATAGGTAAGCAGCTCGTTGTGATTGATTTTTACAATGAGGGGGATTTTATGCGCGTATTTGCGGGACACAATGGCCAGCGTTCCGAAGGTCGTCGCCACGGCATTGCAATCGCCGGCAATCGCCAGTTTTACAATGTTTTCCGGATCAAAATAAATCGGGTTCTTTGCAAACGAAGCGCCGGCGCTATGCTCAATTCCCTGATCAATCGGGAGAATGGAGAGAAAACCTGTGCCGGCCAGACGACCATGACCAAATAACTGACCCAGACTTCTGAGTACCTGGGGGGAGCGGTTGGATTGGATAAAAATCCTGTCTACGAAATCGGGGCCGGGGAGGTGAAGGTGATCCTTGGAGAACGTTTTACTTTTGTGGTCGAGGAGGTACTTGGCGTTTTTCCCGAGGATTTTAACAATGTTTATTTTGGCCATACTGGGTAAGTGAGGGGCAAATATAGCCCGCTGGTTTATTTCAAACAACAATTAAAAAAGCCCATTCCTGATATTGAAATGGGCTTTTCTAATATGACCGACGCTTATTGTGGGGCAATAACCGCCGAAAGCTTTTCCTTGATTCTGGCCGATTTACCTTGTCTGCCTTTCATATAGTATAACTTGGCTCTCCGCACTTTGCCGGCCTTCACAAATTCAATTTTATCGACGCTGGGGCTGAGCAACGGGAAAATCCGTTCCACGCCTATTCCGTTGGAGACCTTGCGAACAGAGAAAGTCTCCCCGTTGGTGCCTTTTCCGCGGCGGCTCAGCACTACTCCCTGGAACTGTTGAATCCGTTCCTTATTTCCTTCGCTGATTTTCACATGTACGTTGATGGTATCACCAGCTTTAAAACTCGGGATATTGGTCCTCCTGGACGCCTGTTCTTGTTCAACAAACTTGATTAAATCGGCCATGACACTGGATTTTTTAAAATGGAGTGCAAATATAGCCAAGAAGGCACAATTTATCAGGAGGGAATCATTTTTTGTTTAAAATGATTGCCTGGTATGCTATCCACTACAAAATTAAATTACTTCAGAGTGATAATGATTTCATACAAATAGCCGGCATACGCCGCTTCAACTTGTGGGTTCTGGCAGGTAAGGCACTGGACCCTAAGTCTTTTGAATTTCAATAACTTTAAACGTCGCTGTTCCACCAATTCCGATTTTTTCGGAATGTGGATTTTGCATATTTTTTCCTCATTTCGCAATTTGCGAAATGCGAAATTAGACTAAATTTGCATAATGAGAAAGCATAACGGGATGCGTCCGCAGGATGTCGCTATAATACTTAAACTTATTGCCGTCAATAGTCTGGAGTGGCAATTACAGCCCCTTTCCAATGCCCTGTTTATTAGTATCTCGGAAATTTCCGAATCCCTGAACAGGAGCCGCCAGGCCAAGTTAGTTGATTATCATAAAAAAAGACCTAACCGTCAAAGTATAATGGAATTTCTGGAGCATGGAGTTAAGTATGTCTTTCCTGAGGAACCTGGAGCTACGGTAAAAGGCATTCCAACCGCACATTCCCACCCCTTTATGCGGCAATTTTTTCAAAGCGAAATGAACTTTGTATGGAATGATCAAGAAGGAGAGGTGATTGGATCACTGATCGAGCCCTTTTACCAAAATCAACCGAAAGCTGCCAAACAGGATCCACTGTTTTATAAGCTACTTGCTCTTGTCGATGTAATTCGCGTGGGAAAGGTAAGAGAGGTAAACATTGCCCTTGAAGAACTCAAAAAAATCATTCTGTATGAACCATCAAAACAACATTGAGAGAATCAAGACAGTATTCAATGCACTTGGGGAATTACAAAGTCAGGCAGTTTTCGTTGGCGGCGCAACAGTGTCACTATATGCAGATGTGCAAGCCTTCGAAGTACGGGAAACCGATGATGTGGATGTAA
>DATHFS010000453.1:0-2515 GCA_035317975.1 Cyclobacteriaceae bacterium
ATTATTTTTTCAACGATCTCAGTCCCGCCGAATATGAAAAGATTGTTCAGTTGGCCTCCATTCAAAATCAGTCGTTGGGGAATTGAGTTTAATGTTTAGCTCAACTCCACACCCTATGGACTCAAGACTCCACTCCCATTCGACCTGGTCTTCCTCCATATTCCGGCCAACTTCTGAAAAATGCTACGGTCTTTTTTACCGAAATAGGTGGTTGCTTTTTTCGCCAGGAAGGGCACAATGAATCGGATGATGCTGGCACCTCGCGCAAGCGTCATATTCGCCAGAAACACCTCTCCCAACAGACCCACCCCCATCGCAATCAGGGGATTACCACCATTTCGGGTAGTCATTTTCGATACGGTGGAGAGCACATTCAGAACAGGCCTGAACTCTTCTCTCAGTTCGAGGAGGTCGTCGCGGACGATCCCTTTCTGAATGAGCAGCGCGGCCTCCAACCTCTTCTTTTCCGCCAACAGGTCGTTGTAGGTTCGAATGTCACTCATACACTTTCTTGATAATGTGATCTCTCACAAAAGGCAAAATGAACCTCTTGCGAAGCGCTATGAAAAGCAACGCACATAAAACATAAAATCCCGCTACGGTAAAATAGCCGGCTTTCATATCGCCCCAGGATTCCCCCAGCCAAACGGCAACACCCAGTCCTGCAAAAAACAGAACGAACAGGCAAAAGAAAGAAAGCAACGTGGCGGTAAGGGTTACCGTGGCTACTCCCGTAGCTTTTTGCGTCGCATTTACTACGCCAAGCTTTAAGTAGGTTTCAACATAGTCGGAGAGATGGTCAGTAAGGTTCTCTGCCCTTGTCTTCATCTCTACCAGTTTCATTTCTGCATCGTCCATACGGTATCCCTTTCCCGACTTCACGAAATTTTTCTGCTTTTTGTTCCGTTCTCAAATTCATTCACTCCGTCGCCAAACGAGGAGACCATATCTTTGACCTGGTCCTTACCCTCTGCCAGCAGGTCACCTAATTTTTTTGTCCAATCCCCTGCCGTATCCTTGATGGTTTTACGAAACTCTTCGCCTTTTTCGGGGGCGATCAACATTCCTACAATCACGCCGGCTGTAGCGGCGGCAATAATGCCAATGAGAAGGCTGCCTGAATTTTTCATAATCGATTTATTTAGTTTTTTACGTTATTCATGAAATAAAAGTTCCATCCGGGAATCACGGCCCGTCGCGGGGAAAAAAGTCAAGACACCCCGTCCGCTGCTTTAGCCGACAAGGTATTGGAGGCGATCAGGTTCTACGCTTCGTCCTTGGTGGTTCGCACCAGACCAATCCCTGACATAAGAAAAACAAAACCGAGGGCCCCATAGATAATGAGTGCTTTCACATCGCGCAAACCGCCTGACGTATTGACGAAAAGCACTGCACCATAAATAAGCCCGGCTATTCCCAGAATGGTAAGAATGGAGCCAAATATTCTTTTAATGTTCATCGTTAGGTACTCTTAGTTGATTAGATACCACAAAATCTTATGCCATCTGTAGCCCTCCATCCCGGGCATTTCGCTGCTTCATTCGTCCTCAATGTGGGGAATCCAGTACACAGAAACTCGCATTTACACCTCTCTTCCCGGTGCCAATCTTGCTTTCTAAGGGAATCCGTTCTGGCACCGTTCTTTAATGAATGTCCGTACACCAAAAAAGAAATAGGATGAAACCAGGAACATCAAATTTATACCGAACCTGTTGGGTATTGTTAGTCATCATCGGCATACAGGTCTTGACCGGGTGTAAAGCTTCCAACACGGCCAAAGGCACTGCTATCGGTGCCGGGGCAGGGGCTATATTGGGTGGAGTCATTGGGAACCAGTCGAACCATACCGCTGTGGGGGCAATTATTGGAGCCGCCGTGGGTGGTGCTACAGGCGCGATCATAGGCCACCATATGGATAAACAAGCCGACGAGTTAAGGAACGATCTAAAAGGCGCTCGTGTCGAGCGGGTGGGCGAGGGAATCAAAATCACGTTCGATTCAGGATTGATGTTCAATTTTGATTCCTACCGCGTCACTCCCGAAACGAAAGAAAACCTGACGGGCCTGGCAAAAACACTGAACAAATATGAGGATACCAATATCCTTATTGAAGGGCACACCGATCAAACCGGCGCCGCTGATTATAATATGACACTATCGAAGAAGCGCGCTATTTCCGTGTCGGATTACCTGGAACAACTGGCTGTCAAGAGCGGCAGGATAACCACCAAAGGATATGGCGAGGAACAACCCGTTTCTGTGAGTGATCAGGAAAACAGGCGCGTCGAGGTGGCCATTTATGCGAATAAAAAAATGAAGAAGCTAGCGGAAAAAGGGCAGCTGTAGGACGGATGAAATTTGGATGGATGAAAAAACTTGAAAATAGGACTGTGTTTGTTACCGGTGGTTTATCGGGTATAGGAAAAGCCTGCGCCGTCGCCGCGGCTATGGAAGGGGCCAACGTTGTTGTCGCCGACATCAAGTCTGTCGATTTTGATACGGCTATGAGAGACAT
>DATHFS010000454.1:0-3955 GCA_035317975.1 Cyclobacteriaceae bacterium
AATCAGGCCATGAACGCCCTGGTCCTTATCGGGGGCAAGGCGCTTAATCTTCTTGATAATGCTTTTTATCGATCCGGCCAGACCACACAAGTACTGGTACGGGTGATACAAACTGTTGGTCGCATTGGCGGTCAACGGGCAAAGGATCTCCTTTGGAATAAAATCGACTACCCGGATAAAGTAGTGGTCTCCCATGTGTTGCTGGCCATGGGCGAATGTGGATTCAAAGCGGGCATGTCGCAGATTACCCGGATCAAGTACGCCATCGAATATGATATCGCGGATATCAGCTGGAATCTGGGTGCGATCAATGAAATTGGAAACGAACCGGAGTCGCACGAAGTGAGGCAGGCATTGCACCGCGAGATACAAAACGATATCGGGCACATTTATATGCTGCTCGCGATGTTGTACGATACGCGGTCTATCCAATTGGTTAAAGAAAATATAGAAAGCGGAACCACCGACGGAACGACGTATGCCGTTGAATTGCTGGATGTTTTTTTGTCCGAACAACTCAAACAAAGGGTAATCCCCGTATTGGACGACTTGACAACCGCGGAAAGGATCAATCGGCTGGAGGCGTTTTACCCGCGCGTGAGGTTGGATGCCAAACTGGTCCTTAAATTCCTGATTAACAGAGATTTTACCCAGGTAAACCGGTGGACAAAGGCCTGCGTTGTGTACCAGATCGGCGTGATGAAAATTGCCGATTTCTCCCTTGACCTGATTGCCCAGCTTTTTAATCCCGACCGGTTGATCCGCGAAGTAGCGGGCTGGGCGCTCTATCAAATTGACCCGGAATCCTATCGCAGTAATGTCGCCCGGCTGGAAGAGCAAACACGGCGAGGGATCGATGAAGTGATCCTCAACCGGGGTAACCGCTCCTCCCTTATGGTATTTGAGAAAATCTTATTTTATCAGCAGATTTCCTTCTTTGAGGGCATTCCCGGGATAACCTTGTCCTTCCTGGCAGACATTTCGGATGAAGTCAGGTTGTCCTCACAACACTCGCTGTCCATTGATGAAAAGTTTAACAATAGTTTCTATGTGATCTACTCGGGCTCGGTCAAGTATTACGTGAAGGGCTCCTACGAAACGGATTTCAATAAGGGTCAATTTGTGGGCGAGATGCTGTCGGCGCCCGGTTTTGCCAATACCAACCTGATTGTCGGCAACGAAGAGACCGTTTTGCTTAAAATCAACAAGGATTTGTTCTATGAACTGGTGTCAGACAATGTGAAGCTGGCAGACAAGGTTTTGGAATATATTTGATAATACTGTAGTTTTCGAGGATTTTTCAGGCACAATCAGGGGAAAAACGGTAGTCAATTGATTTTTTGAGCTTTTAATTTACCGCAGATTAGTTTTCGTAAGTCCTTGATTCTTTGCTAAATTTCTGAATAGAGTTCAACAAAGAGATGGTAAACTATTCTTTTCAAACGGCGGTAGTCGAAGAAGAGTCCCCTGATCTCCTGGTTTCGGGAAACGGGGTGGGTGCGAACCCCTTCCCCGGACTGCGACCGTTTACCATCAACGAATGTCATCTCTTTTTTGGCCGGGAAAGCCAGGTAGACGAGATTTTACTTAAGCTTTCGCAATTCCGTTCGATCACCGTCATGGGCTATTCCGGCAGCGGGAAGTCGAGTTTGATGTATTGCGGCCTGATCCCTGTTCTTTATGGCGGCTTCATGACGCAAACGGGACCGTATTGGCAAGTCATTACGGTCCGTCCCGGCAATTCTCCGATTGATAATTTGGCCAACACCGTTGCCAATTCCCTCATACAACAAGGCCGGATTGAGGAAAAGGACAGGGCAATTCATCGCGCCATTTTTAGTTCAGTCCTGCGAAGCGGCCCGCAAGGATTGGTGGAGGTTGCCAAATTTCTGCAGGCACAATCCGGGGAAAATGTCTTTTTTCTTATTGATCAGTTTGAAGAACTGTTCCACTTCAAGAATACGGAAAATGAGGAAAATGCCGGCGAGTCGGCCATGTATGTCAACCTCGTTTTAACCGCCATTCATCAGAAAGAGGTGCCGGTCTACATCTCCCTCAACATGAGGTCTGATTTCATCGGTGATTGCGCGTCGTTTTCCGGTCTGACGCAAATGATCAACGACAGCAATTACCTGGTGCCCCAGATGACGCGGGAACAAAAGCGGATGGCCATCGAAGGACCCGTGGCAGTGGGAGGCGGCAGGATTTCACAGCGCCTGGTAAAACGATTGCTGAACGATATCGGAGACAACCAGGACCAGTTGCCGATTCTTCAGCATGCCCTCATGCGTACGTGGGATTTCTGGATCGCCAATCATGAGCCCTCCGAACCCCTCGATATCCGGCATTATAATTCCATTGGTAAGATAGGCCAGGCTTTGTCGCTTCACGCAAACGAGGCGTACGATGAATTGTCATCGCGCGAAAAGGAGATAGCCGAAGTTTTGTTTAAGAGCATTACGGAACGAAACCAGGAGAATACAGGGATGCGGAGGCCCTGCAAAATAGGTCTCATTGCTGAGCTGGCGGATGCCTCCGACAGCGACGTGATAAAAGTAGTTGAACAGTTCAGACGGCCGGGAAGGTCGTTCCTGATGCCGGGCACGCATGTTCAGTTACATAATGAATCGATCATTGAACTCTCGCACGAAAGTTTAATGCGGATATGGAACCGCCTGAGTGGCTGGGTGGATGAGGAATTCGAATCGGCACAGATGTACAAACGCATATCCGATGCGGCCGCCATGTATCAGATTGGTAAAACAGGGTTATGGCGCCCGCCTGATCTGCAGCTTGCCTTGAACTGGCAAAAGAAACAACGCCCCACCCGCACGTGGGCGCAGCGCTATGATATTGCCTTTGAGCGCGCCATCGTTTTCCTGGACACCAGTCGCATTACGTATGAAGCTGAGCTTAAGAACCAGGAAATGCTGCAGCGCAGGCTGTTGCGACGGGCAAGGGCAACGAATGTGGTATTGGCTATTTTCCTTCTTATTGCCGTCGCCGTTTTCTTTTTCGGGTTAACCCAACGGATTGCAGCTGATCAGCAAACTGCGATTGCACGCAATGAAGCAAAAAGAGCGAATGAGAATCTGATTGAAGCACAACGACAAACAAAAATAGCAGAAGCGCAAACAGACAAATTAAGAACCGCGCAACTGGCTATTCAAAAACAGAATGATTTATTAGAAAATAAGAACATCGAACTAAAATCTGCCTTAGAAGCGGCCGCCAGAAATTTACAAACGGCTATCGAACAAGAAAGGATAGCCCAGGAATCGCAAAAAAATGAAAAGGAAGCAAGGCTCCTGGCGGACCAGCAAACCAGGAAGGCGAAGGAGGGTTTCGAAAAAGCCAACCATTTCCTGATGCTTTCCATTGCGCAATCCCTGGAGGCAAAGTCGGTGGGTATTGATGACAAGAATCTTGCCGGATTGACTGCTATGCAGGGCTATCTCTTTCACGCCCAGTATGAAGGAAGAAAATATGATCCTTATATCTTCAACGGCCTGTATGTTGCGCTGACGAAACTCTCAAAGTCCAAAGCCAGCTACAACGCCGTCAATGTTCCGGGCAAATTAAAGAACAGAATGTATGCATTGGCAGTCTCTTCGAAGAGCAACGCCTTCTATACGACCGGCAATGATGGGCGCATTTTCAGGGGCGATTATATCACACAGACCATCTCTCCGGACTTTATCAGTTACAATTCATTTCCCAACCGCGTATTGGCGTTGAGTAAGGATGAAAAATACCTTGTGAATGGCAGTGACTCTACGTTCATTCAAATCTTCAATCTTGCCACCGGTGATCATAAAGGGGTAAGAGTAGAAGGCCATACCGGCTTTGTCCATGACATCAAGTTTTTGCCCGATGACTCCGGGTTTATTTCTACCGCTTCCGACAGAACATTGCGATTGACCAATCCGGCCACAGGCCAAAGTCAGGTGTTGCT
>DATHFS010000455.1:0-3825 GCA_035317975.1 Cyclobacteriaceae bacterium
TCCCGCTGCTGATCCCGCTGGCCTTGCGGGGAGTTGCATACAGGCCGATCGGTGCGGCGGCACTTCTCCGGAGAAACCTTTTGATCTACGGCTTAGGTGGAATTCTAGTGCCCTTTGTCGGAATTAAACTTATTGACCTCGTCGTATCAGCCATTATTTAAAGAAAAGAGTTATGAAAAATCACATTTTGCCTGCTATCATTCTGACACTTTGTTGCATCGTCTTTTTCTGCGGTGTTTATACGACCGTCGTTTGGAGTGTTGCTTACTTTTCACCCAATGAGGGCAAGGGAGAAGTTATTTCTTACGGCATAGACAACCCTACAAAATACGGGTTCAGCAACGTCGGACAATCCTTTACTGCGGACAAGTATTTCTGGTCGCGTCCCTCCGCCGTGAACTACAATGCAGCCGGCTCTGCGGGGAGCAACAAAGGTCCTTCCAATCCGGAATACCTCGCACAAGTTCAGGCCCGGATCGATACATTTCTCCTGCACAACCCCGGCATTGAAAAAACAAGGATCCCTGGCGACCTGGTCACTGCATCAGGAAGCGGCTTGGATCCTCATATTTCCCCACAGGCGGCCCTGATACAGATACCCCGCATTGCCAAAATACGCGGCCTTGCAGAGGAAAGGGTAAGGGCATTGGTAAACAATTTCACGGAACAGCCTCTCATTGGATTGCTCGGCCCGGCCCGTGTACACGTGCTGAAACTGAACATTGCTCTTGACAGTACAATAAAGTAATAAACTCCTTCCAACAGCTCAACAAACCACGTTAGGTGCGGCGTTTATCTATAAATATTGATCAGAATTCACAGAATGATCAGAATTCTGTAAATTCTGAAATTCTGTAAATTCTGATAACCAATGCCCGAAAAAGACAAATCCGTTCAGCACTTTCTCAATCTGATAAAAAAATCGAGGCGAGGAAAGTTTAAAATCTACATTGGCATGAGCGCCGGGGTGGGCAAGACATACCGCATGCTCCAGGAGGCACACAGTCTGGTGAAAAACGGCGTGGACATCCAGATCGGATATATTGAGACGCACGGCAGGAAAGAAACCCAGGCTTTGATCGATGGCTTACCCCTCATCCCCCGGCGGACCCTTTTTTACAAGGGCAAGGAACTGGACGAAATGGACCTGCAGGCTGTGGTCAACGCACATCCCGAAGTAGCCATCGTCGACGAACTGGCACACACCAATATCGAAGGAAGTAAAAACGAAAAGCGCTGGCAGGATGTGGTGGATATACTGAATGCCGGGATCAACGTGATCAGCGCAATGAACATCCAGCACATCGAGAGCCTGAATGAGGAAATTGAGAAGATTACCGGTATCGAGATCAAAGAGCGTGTGCCGGACAAAGTCTTGCAGATGGCCGATGAGGTGGTCAATATCGACCTTACCGCGGATGAATTGATCGCCAGAATGAAAGAGGGGAAAATCTAT
This sequence comes from Cyclobacteriaceae bacterium, assembly GCA_035317975.1. Classification (GTDB taxonomy): domain Bacteria; phylum Bacteroidota; class Bacteroidia; order Cytophagales; family Cyclobacteriaceae; genus ELB16-189. Next base: position 1,457 of record DATHFS010000455.1, read on the forward strand.
GACCAATCGAAAATTGAAATTGCCTTAAGAAATTTTTTCCAGCCCGATACCATTCTTCAGCTCCGCGAGCTGGCGCTAAAAGAGGTCGCCACGCAGGTAGAGCGCAAGATCGATGCGGAAGTACCGCAGCATACCAAACTCAAACCCGAACGTTTTTTGGGATGCATCAGCTCCAACGCAGACAATGCGACAAAGATCATCCGTAAAACGTCACGCCTCGCCCAATACTACAATTCGAAATGGTTCGTCCTTTATGTGCAAACACCATGGGAGGATCCCGACAAAATCAACCTGGCCAAACAGCGTCACCTGATCAACAATTTCAAGCTCGCTACCGAACTCGGCGCAGAAGTCATCCGGTTAAAAAATAATAAAATAACCGCGGGTATTATGGCGGCCGCAGAACAGCACCAAATTACGACGGTGTGTATCGGTAAGCCGCATGTTAGCCTTATCCGTATCATTTTAAGCACGAATTTATTTAACCAATTATTGACGAAACTTTCTCTGTCCGATATTGACTTAGTGATACTATCCTGATGAAGATCCGCATCAAAACAAAACTCGCCATGGGACTGGCATTCCTTTTCGGAGTGGCCGTCGTGGTGGGGGCGCTCGGCGCTTATTATTTGTACGCCCTCTCCAATGATGCGAGGGAAATCCTCAAGGACAACTACGAAAGTATTGAGTTCATGCAAAATATTCATGTTGCCCTGGACCAGAAGAAATATGACTCGATTGAGAAAAATCTGAAAGACCAGGAAAACAATATTTCCGAAACCGGCGAGTCGGAACTAACAAAACAACTCCGGTCACAATTTGAAGCGTTAAAGAATACCCCGGCGGATACTTCGCTGGTCCCCTCTCTCCGGGCCACCTTGTACGGGCTCACGCGGATCAATATGGAGGCCATCGTCCGGAAAAACAATGTGGCTCAGGAGACTGCCGATAAGGCCCTCCTCTACATTGGAATCATCGGGTCGCTTTGTTTCATTTTCACCTTTGCCTTCATCGTCAACTTCCCGGGTTACATTGCTAATCCAATCAAAGAACTTGCAGAGGGAATAAAGGCGATCTCCAACAAAAATTATGACGAACGTTTGCACTTTGAATCGGGAGATGAATTTGGGGAATTGGCGGAAGCCTTCAACAGCATGGCCCAAAAACTGGACGAATACGAGCACAGCAACCTGGCGCAAATCCTCTTTGAGAAAAAGCGCATCGAGACCATCATCAATAAAATGAACGACCAGATCATTGGGTTGGATGAAAAAAAGAAAGTGCTGTTTGCCAATACCGAGGCCATTAAAATTCTCGGAATGGATGCGAAGAACCTGGTCGGTCATTATGCCCCTGATGTGGCCGTGAAAAATGACCTCCTTCGCAACCTGATCAAAGGGATAATGGAAGGAAAGGTATTCCAGGAGGAGCCGCAACCTTTCTTAAAGATCTTTAATGAAGGGAAAGAATCGTACTTCACCAGAGAGACGTTAAAAATGACCTCCATTCCTACCGGGGAAAAAAAGGGGATTTCCATTGGATACGTGATTATTCTCAAAAACATAACCGCTTTCAAAGAACTCGACCTTGCCAAAACCAATTTTATTGCCACCGTATCACACGAGCTCAAAACACCAATCGCCTCCATTCAAATGTGTTCTCAGCTTATGGAGGACGAGCGCATCGGCTCCCTTAATGAAGAACAAAAAAGGATTATTAAAACCGTCAACGAAGAAACCAGCCGGCTCCTGAAGATCACGGGTGAACTTTTGGATCTGGCCCAGGTTGAAACCGGGAATATTCAAATGCAGTACCAGGCGCTGAAACCAAAACAAATCGTTGATTATGCATACGATGCTCTGAAATTCCAGGCCGGCCAAAAGCAAATTCACCTGGAGGTCCATTGCCCCGAAGATCTGCCTGCCGTTAAAGCCGATTTGGAAAAGACGTCGTGGGTATTGGTCAATTTTTTATCAAATGCCATTCATTACAGTCCTGAAAAATCAACTGTTGTCCTCCGGGCCAGGCGCGATACCGGGCATATCGTATTTTCCGTTCAGGATTTCGGAAAAGGAATTGATGCCAAACACCGGGAGCATGTATTTGATAAATTTTACAAGGTTCCGGGGAGCGATCCCTCACGCTCAGGAACCGGTTTGGGCCTCGCCATTTCAAAAGATTTTATTACCACGCAGGGAGGCCGGATATGGGTCGAAAGCGAGATTGGTAAGGGAAGTACGTTCAATTTTGAATTGAGCATAGCTTAACCTCAAGTATCGCCCCCCAGGAAAGTCAAGTATCGTCTCCCGAGGGGACGATACGTTCTCGGTCCAAGCTCGCGCATCGTCCTCTCCGAGAGACGATGCTGG
>DATHFS010000456.1:0-2707 GCA_035317975.1 Cyclobacteriaceae bacterium
CCTGTGCGTCTTTATATGAAAAAATATACTTGCTGTTTCTAATCACCCTGATTTCCCGGCGATACCAGCGCCACGATTCTCCAATGTAATCGTAGGAACCGTAGAAATGCCGATAGTTAAAGAGAAGGCCCTCCACCTGAGCATCATCTTTGTATTTCAGCATGGCTTCGCGGATCGTCCCGTGGTACTTTTCATGCACGACTTCATCAGCCTGAATGTAAAATCCCCAATCTGAGTCAGGAGAAATAGCCCGGAACGCCTTATCGGTTTCAAGAGCAAACGTCTTTCCTCCTGCCCGCCGGCCCTCATCCCAGACGGTTTCAATGATTCTGATCTTGGGGGAATTGATACTGCGGACAAGGTCTAGGGTCGTATCCTCCGATTGGCCGACGGCTACCACCATTTCGTCACACAAGGGGAGGATGGAGGTAATGGCTTCGACAATGGGGTAATCAAACTTTACGGCATTTCGAACGATGGTAAAACCACTGACTTTCATCTCACAAATCCCTGTAAATCTTCAGATAGGATGTCGCACATTTTTCCCACGAAAAATCGTGTGCCCGTTGCCGGAGGCGATTACCGAGATCCTGGTTATACCGGTTCATTCCACTTTCAAAGACGGCCCTCATATCTTCCGGATCAAAGTTGCGGTCAAAATAAAAAGCGAGGTCCCCGCCAATTTCAGGAAGGCAGGTATGGGAAGACAAGAACAAAGGTTTTCCAAAATACATGGCCTCGACCACCGGCAAGCCGAAGCCTTCCGCCAGCGACGGGAAGGTGAATGCCGTACAATTCTTGTAATACCAGTACTTTTCTTCTTCCGTCACCGGACCGATCAGTTTTACCCGGTCGGCCACCTGGTGCAACCTGGCTTGCTCCATGATCATCGCTTCATAATCCGGAATGCGCATACCCGCAATCACCAGTTCATAGTCGTTATTCTTCAGGAGTGCCGGCAACACATGGAAGTTCTTTTTGCGAAAGAAAATCCCGATCGTAAAAATGAAAGGCTTTGAAGGCCGGTAACCCGGTTGATCAAATCCAGGAAATTCCTTTTGATGGCACCCGTCGTAGACAACGTCCATTTTAGCTGTACCCAGTCTCAGATTCTCCACGATACATTTTTGTGTATACCGGGAAGTGCAGGCTATAAAATCCGCCCGGTCTACCCGCTCTTGAACCTTTTTGAGGTGTTTGTCTTTATTCTCCACGTCATCGATCAAAAAATTCAGATCATGGATCGTGATCAGAAGTTTTGTTTTCCGGCTCTGCGGCAAGTAATTGGATTCGTGGTAGTTGCTATGCCACACATCGATGTTTCCCGACGGGTTAAAGAATTTATGCCATTTCCTTAAGATACGATACGAAGGACCATTGCCGAATGGAGCCGGGTTATTAGGCGGGGTGTAAAAGGTCAACTGTTCCTGAAGGGGATCGGTTTCTTTTATCAGCGTGTTTCCAAGGTGAAGACAATACGTGTGGAGACCCGTATTGGTATTCCTCATCTTCTCGCAATCGAAAAGAACACGTCGCGGTGAATTTTTCATGAGATTGTTTTCTGATCGCGGTTACGGCTGGGCAGAAGCCATTGATTGTTTAAAATACCCTTGTGGCTGAAACCTGCATCTTGAGACCTGTACCCCTCTTCAATATTCTACCAATTTTCCTTGAAGCAGAGACTCGTTACGGAATTCGATAAGTTTATTTTTTACCTGGTCAACGGTAATCGCGTGGATACATTCACAATAGGGATCCTTTCCGCATTTGCGACAGTCTTTGTTGAGAACAAGGTGAGTGGCAAAAGGCCCGATCGGTTTCCAGCGACCGGGATGGATCGGTTTTATGGGGGCATAAATTCCAAGGGCATATTTTCCCAACGCCGCTGCCAGGTGCAATACACCTGTGCTGCACGCCAGCAATCCATCGGCATGTCCGACAAACGAGATCATTTCCTCCAGATTCAATTGACCTGTCATGTTGACGACATTGGGATCTTCAAATAATTGCGGCGCCTCCCGCTGAATGGCCTCCCCTTCTTCTTTTAATCCTGTGATGAAAATCCGGAATTCATCCTGCGGGAGAGATTTGATCAGCTTGGAAAAATTTTCAAGGCCCCATTCTTTGGCGCTCCCCCTGGATTTGGGATGAATGATCAGGTTAAAGCGGTCCCTGGACAAAAGCCCTCTAAAATCATTTTCTTTCGCTTTCAAGCCGTAAAAAGAAGCAAGCTCATCCACATCAATGTCCCACGCTAATTTGAAAGGGGAAAGCAATTTAAAGTTGAGTTGACTTTCATGCAAAGTTGACCGAATACGGCTAAAGTCGACGATTTGATTGCAATACAACCAATTGTACCAGCGGTGAGAGGTAGCCACTCGATTCCGGACACCGGCTTTGCTTGCCAGCCGTGCCAACTGGCGATCGGGGTAAATAAAAATAATCGTGTCCGCACAGACATCGGACAGGAGTTGAGGGTATTGAATAATTTCGTCCCTGTCCAGAAACTTGTCAACAAAAATGCAATGATCGATAATAGGTTGTGTATATTTTTTTCCTAAGAAATAGATTTTCGTATCGGGCATTTCTGACTTCAGATAGCCCAGCAAGGGCAATGTAAGTATGACATCCCCCAGGTTGTCTGTTCTGCTGATGATGACCCGTTTGCCCAGGGAGGCCCGATGGTTGACCTCATAGAGTTTTGCAT
>DATHFS010000457.1:0-7958 GCA_035317975.1 Cyclobacteriaceae bacterium
CGATCTCTCCCATAGCCTTAAAAAATTGGAATCCTTGCGAAGCCAGTTGCGCTGGGATCCCTCGAAAACCGAGCAGATCGTCAAAACCCTGACCGAATCGACGGTTAAGAATTTCAAAACCCGCTTCATGGTGAAACTGGGCGATCATATCCGTTCAATCACAACAGACCAGATCAGTTTTTTTTATGCCGATGGCCGCGACGTGTACCTGGTGACCCACTTGTTACGCAAATTTATCATCGACTATACCCTGGAGGGCCTGGAGGAAGTCCTGGATCATAAGGTTTTCTACCGTCTCAATCGATCCTACATCGTCAACATCAGCGCCATCCAGGACGTTGTAGTTTACTCCAACAGCCGCCTGAAAATCACGCTGACCGTGAAGTGGGAAAATGAGATTATTGTGAGCCGGGAGAAGGTGGGTGATTTTAAGGAATGGTTTGATGGATTACATTAATCATATCTCCTTGTAAACAGATCACCATTTGGTCCGGCTAAAATGTATAAACTGGACAGGCTTGGTTAAGTTGGGGTTAACCTTACTATACCGAATTACGTAATAATGCCTATATTTGGCACTGTGATGTAATATAATATACTTAATAGTATATGATTTTGCATCAAAAGGCCAATCCTTGGCCGTTTTTATGACTTTACTATAGTGGTTAGGCAAATGAGTTTGAACAGATCTATTTCGAAAAGGCACCAGCGCTTGGCCGAGTTGCTGCGCTCAACATTGGGGACAATTCGGGTCGACGATGTTGTCCGCGTTTTTAACGTCGGAAGGCCTCAAGCAAACAAGATTCTTTCAAACTGGCATCATCAAGGAGCTTTAAGGCGAGTTTCTCACGGATTGTATGTACCAGTCAAACCAACTGACTTAGGTCAAGTTCAAATTCTAGAAGACCCTTGGATACTCGTGCCGGAATTATTTGATCCCGGATATGTTGCCGGATGGAGTGCAGCTGAACATTGGGAATTGACAGAGCAGATGTTTCGGAGCATTTGTGTTCTAACAAATAAAAGGACAGGATACGGAAACCGGGAGATACAGGGTGTCAATTTCTACATAAAATACATACCTAAAGGCCTTGTCTTTGGACTAAAAATAATTTGGAAGGGGCCATTGAAAATCAGCATTTCAGATCCGCATAAAACAATTCTTGATATGTTGGGTGATCCCTATCTCGGAGCTGGCTTACAACATACCTTCGACTGCTTTAAAGCTTACCTAGCGCATTCTGATAAAGATCTAAATAAGGTGCTGGAATACGCTGTCAAGATTGACAATGGAGCACTTTTCAAGAAACTGGGATACTTTGGCGAATTGAATAACCTGGACTCTCAGTTCATATCGCATTGCCAAAAGAGACTAACAAAGGGATACTCAAGGCTGGACAACGCATCTAAGCATCAAAAATTAGTTACGCGTTGGCGGCTTTGGGTACCACAAAACTGGACGCCAAATGATTAGCAAGGATGAAATCATGGCGTTTGCGAATGAGACAGGCTTGGCACCAACTGTTGTCGAAAAGGATTATGTGCTCGGATGGCTCCTCGCTGGGATTTACAAAAACGCTATTCTCAGTTCATCCTGGATATTCAAAGGTGGCACCTGTATTAAGAAATGCTACTTTGAAACTTACCGGTTCTCGGAGGATCTCGACTTCACTCTGAAAGACCAGAGCCATTTGGAAGCAGGTTTCCTCACTGAACAGTTCTCTTCGATTTCGAATTGGATCGGCGAAAATGTCGGACTAGTAATTCCATCCGACAGATCCAAGTTTGATATCCATCCGAATAAGAGAAACACCATCTCCTGTGAAGGTAGGATTTATTATGAGAGCTACTTCGTCGCTGGAAAACGAGAGCTTCCTAAAGTAAAGGTTGATTTGACCGCAGATGAACTTTTGGCCTTACCCCCAGTCGAACGAAAAATATTTCATGGATACAGTGATGATCCTGACGAGGGTATTAGCGCCAAATGCTATTCTTTTGAAGAATTGTTTGCTGAAAAGGTTAGAGCTCTAAGTGAAAGGGGACGACCACGAGACTTGTACGATGTCGTCAATCTATATAGAAATGAGAATATTCCCACGCCCTCTGTGTTGAGGGATTTGTTGGGTAAGAAGTGCGCATTCAAAAACATTGCCACTCCTACATTGGATGGCATACTCATATTCAAGGATGAACTGCTGGCAAACTGGGAACCAATGCTTGGACATCAACTTCCCGCCTTGCTTTCGATTGATACGTACTTAGAAGCCCTTCCTGCATTCTTTTCATGGTTGGAAAGAATCACACCCTCAATAGGCTCTACGTCGATTTCGATACCAAGTATTTTAAACTCTGTTTCCACCGAGGGTGCAGCTTACAGACCCCGCTATGGACACCTTCGCCTGACAAACATGAGAGGAGAGTCCTTGGAAATAATCAGGTTTGCGGCTGGCAATAGATTGTGCGTTGATCTTGGATATCAGGGTTCCACAAGGCGTGTCGAGCCATACTCATTACGAGAGACCCAGGCTGGAAATATCTTACTATATGCTGTCAAATCGCAAACTGGTGAAATAAGGGGATACAGAGTTGATAAGATCGAGAGTGCGAGTGTAACAAATCAAGTGTTTCGGCCGCGATATTTGGTAGAGCTCAGTCCCAGCTCACAGTTATCGGCGCCAAGGCGCTTTGGGGATACATCAAGTTTAGGATTGCCAAGACGGTCAGGAGAGAGTATGCGATCCAAGTCAACAAGAAATTCCTCTGGCCCTAAGCATCAATTTAAATGTTCTTATTGTGGAAAAATATTTACAAAGAGCACTTACAGCACTTCGTTAAATCCTCATAAAAATAAAAGTGGTTGGGCCTGCCCAGGAAGAATAGGATACTTTGTGAAAACAATTTATTAAATACTCCCGTAAACGTCCCCGGAACAACACTTGGCCTTGGGTTTGGATTCTCCGTTGTAGCAGCTCGTATTGGTCTAGTCCTAGGCCACACCGGACGTTCACCGGATTTTCTCCGGACTTTTCATCATTTTACTGGGTTTTCATGCTGAATTCCTCGTTTGGAGATTGAAAAACCTCGCAGAGGTGCTTCTTATCAGGTTCTCGCTTACTCCCTCCGCCCTTTTTCTTCGAAGTGAACTTCAGCCCGGGATCAGTTCTCGATTGATTTCAGAAGATACAAAATAGATTGCAATTTTGAATTCCTTTGAGTCAGTTTCTTTCCTTCAACTTTCATAAATTTTTACCTTTGAATTCATGTACCCGGAAGGTGGATTCGATCATTAAAATTGTATAATAAATGAAAAATAGCAAACACCACACACGCATAATCGGAACATCATTCTTCGTGTTGTGGCTTTTTTTCAGTCTGGGCTTCAGCAGCTGGCCTGACAAACCTTCCGAAGGCATGGGTAAAAAAGTCGAAAGGCTTCATATTCAATGGAAAAACAATATACTCACCATTTCAGGCAAAAACCTGCCTGGTGAAAAGATGAGCATTTTATACCTCGAAGCCTTTTGCAAAACAAATTCAACCAACCGTGCATGGGAAGAAACAACGATCCCCCATAAAACACAATTACTCTCCGCCGAAACGAATGATAAACATATTGAACTTAGAACCATTGTGCAGCCTGATATCGAAGTACTGCATGATATCAGGGCAGGCAAAGATGATGTGGAATTTAATCTTACGCTCCACAACAAAGGCGATAAGGATGCAGATGTAGACTGGTTTCAACCCTGCATCCGTGTTGATCGCTTTACAAACCGGAATCAGGACGATTACATTTCCCGTTGCTTTATTTTCTCCAATACAGGATTAACGACCTTGGATAAAACCCGGCGGACTGTGGAAGGGCTTTACAGAGGAGGGCAAACCTATATACCGCCCGGAATTAATTTAGCGGACGTTAACCCACGCCCGATCAGCGCTGACCAGCCGGCGAATGGGCTTATCGGCTGTTTTTCTGATGATGATAAATATATCATGGCGACGGCCTGGGATCGTTACCAGGAACTGTTCCAGGGCGTATTTGTATGCATTCACAGCGACCCGAGGGTCGGCGGGCTTAAAGCGGGCGAAGTAAAAAAATTAAGAGGCAAAATTTACTTTGTAAAAAACGAACCGGAGAAATTGCTTCAGCGGTATCAGCGGGATTTTCCTGTACCCAAGTGATCCGGGTACTTGCTTTGTTCGACGCCTTGCCTGACCGAATTTGAAAACCACACGAACTAATAAATATATTTTATAGTTTGAGGTTTATATTTGATTTTCGCAATGCACCCTGCCATGACCATTACCTCACTCGAAGAATTTTACAAGGAAACCGCGGCACGTATTCCAAATGGCATCCATAAAGAAATCGGACACTTCAATGTGTTTAAAATAGATGAGATCACCGCCAGCCAGAAGAAGAAGCCGGGCAGCATGCCGTATAACCGGAGGGCGTATTATAAGATCAGCGCGATCAGCGGCCACAACAAGGCCGAGTATGCCGATAAGGTAGTTGATATTGAAAAAAATGCATTGCTGTTTGCAACTCCCCGCATCCCCTATCACTGGTTGCCGCAGGATGATAATCAGTCGGGGTACTTCTGCATTTTTACAGATGAGTTTTTGGTGCAAAATAAAAGTGGGGTGGTGCTGGATGAGCTGCCGATCTTCCAGCCGGGTGGTTACCCGATTTTCCAGCTTTCAGACGAGGAATCAGAAGAAATCAAGTTCATTTTCAAGAAGATGCACAAAGAATTATCTTCGAATTACGTGTATAAATACGATTTACTGCGCAATTATGTGCTGGAGCTCATTCATTACGGGCAGAAACTACAGCCTGCTTCGTTGCTGTATCCCAAGCACACCGCCTCGGCCCGGGTTTCATCCCTATTCATTGAATTGCTGGAGCGCCAGTTCCCGATCGAATCCCCACACCAAAAACTCAGCTTGCGCACAGCAAAAGATTACGCAGACCGGTTAGCCGTACATGTGAACCACCTTAACAAAGTATTAAAAGAAAACACCGGCAAAACCACGACCGATATCATCAGCGGTCGCATTACGCAGGAGGCCAAGATCCTCCTCAAGCAAACCGACTGGAATATTTCCGAAATTGCTTATTCCCTCGGCTTCGAACAAGTTGCCCATTTCTCGAATTTCTTCAAAAAGCAGACTACCCTCGCACCGGTTTCCTTCCGGGAATAACCCAGGATTTGAATTTCGCAAAATTTGGATTGATGTTCGCAAACATCAGGCATGCGCTGCCATGTACTTTTGAACAATCAATTACAACAACATCATTTTAAAAAACGCAAGTATGACAACGAATAAGATTGCGCTGGTAACCGGCGGCAGCCGCGGACTCGGAAAGAACATGGCTTTGAGCCTGGCTAAAAAAGGAAATCATGTGATCATTACGTACAATAGCAAAAGGGAAGAAGCGCTTGCTGTCATTGCCGAGATTGAAAAAGCAGGACAGAAAGGTGCAGCATTGCAGCTCAACACCGGTGATAGTAAAAGCTTCGATGCCTTTTTCAAAGAGCTGACTGCAGTACTGAAAAATACTTTCAGCACAGATCACTTTGATTTTCTGATCAATAATGCGGGCGTGGGTGCACACGCACCCTTTGCAGAGACAACCGAAGAACAATTTGATATGCTGATGAATATCCATTTTAAAGGCACATTCTTTATCGCGCAAAAAGCATTACCCTTTATTAATGATGGCGGACGCATCATCAACATCTCAACCGGGCTGGCACGTTTCAGCACACCCGGTTATGCCGCCTACGCATCGATGAAAGGCGCGATTGAAACATTAAGTCGTTACCAGGCAAAAGAATTAGGAGCACGCGGAATTGCCGTGAACGTAGTCGCTCCCGGTGCTATCGAAACTGACTTTGGCGGTGGTGTTGTTCGCGATAACGCCGATCTCAATAAGATGATAGCAGGCAGTACGGCATTAGGCCGTGTTGGCAAACCCGATGATATCGGAGGTGTAGTTGCTTTCTTATGTTCAGACGATGCTCGCTGGATCAATGCGCAGCGTATCGAAGCTTCAGGCGGTATGAATATTTAATTAAAAAAAACCTTACTTTCAGTAAGACTTTCAGGTGAGCTTGTCGAGAACTGTTTTTGGATACCAAAATCTTTTGAATTATGATCCTCAGGATTATCAGCGCAGCCCTTATTCTGTTCACAACCTTTATAGCGTTCAAGCATTCATTGCCTATGCTCACGAATGATGCACAGCTAACAGCAATGATGACCAACTTTCAGCTTAGCAAGCTATTCCTGAAGGTTGTAGCTGTGCTAACGCTTGCCGGAGGTTTAATGATCCTGTTCCCGCTAATTTTTTTCTGGGGTAATTATCTGAATGCAGCAATCATTCTTGTTTTAATGCTGCATTTCCTGGGTGTGGGTGAATACAAACATTTACTGATGGAGATTCCGTTTATTGCAATGCCCTTTGTTATTCAATATTTACAGCATCCGCTCGCGGGGCGTTGAGGTATTGCTGTCGACTCGATCCTCCAATTAACTCACTCGCTTTCAAATGATTTCAGTGAAAATAAAAACGCAGCTCAGAAGACTTTCCGATCTGCCCGCTTTGGTAGCCCCGACGGGAATCGAACCAATGCCGGACGTTTCTGACTTCGCAAAAAAAGTTTACAGGAAAAATCCGGTGGATGTGATCAAAATTCAGTGATTATCTGGAATCTGACGGCGGGCTTCATGTGCCAGTGCCGGAGCCCTTGGCGCAGACACTCGGGCAAGGCCCGACACTTCTTTGAGGGAGACTTTCCCAAAAAGTTCGAGAATTGTACAGGCAGGGCGACCCCAAATTCAGCTATTTCAGATTCCTAAATCTACCTCCCCAACTCTAATACCATAAACGTCCCCGGAACAACACTTGGTCGTGGATTTGGATTTTCCGTTGTAGCAGCCGGGGTAGCGCCGTATTGAGCGGTGGAAAGAAAAATATGATGCGTCTTCTCGTCCAGGGTAATGGTCCTGGCTCCCGGTTCCGTCTTCACCGTTTCTGCTACTTTGAATTCGTTGGGTGAAATTTCTTTGACCACGGTAACACTTCCCTCGCCATTCGAACTGATGGCACATTTGGATGCAGGGTCAAACACAGCGCCGTCGACCCTTTTTCCAATGGGCACTTGTGCTACGATCTTCCCATTGTCTGAATTTAGAATGATCATGAGCCCGTTGTGGCACACCGTGAACAACCGGTGAGTCACACGGTCAATTGCCAGGCCGGTGGGCTCCTCGCCGGGAGTCAGTTTCCAGTGCGCTTTCACCGCCAGCGACTTTGCATCAAACAAGACCACTTCATGATTGTCTTCCAGGTTAACAAAAATGGTTCCTTTTTCATCGGAGACTCCGGCCTCCACGCCCGTACCCCCTAAGTCGACGGTACCCAGGACTTTTCCGGTGGCGATGTCCAGGGCGGTTGCACTTCCACCGCTGTGATTAAAAATGAAAACGCGATCCGAAAAATTGTCGTACAGGGCCGCGTCTGGGTTTTTGCCGGTGGGTACTTCCGCAACCGGGAGCAATGTTTTCAAGTCAAAGATCGTAACCGTATTACTCCGGCCGTTCGTTGTAATGCCCCTGCCCGCTTTGGGAACAACAACAATACCATGAACGCCCTGCAGATTTGGAATAACGCCGATTTTCTCATGGCTGTCCAGATTAACCACTTCTACCTGGGTGCTGTGCGACAAATACAGCCGGCGGTTTTCGCTATCGGCCATGAGGTAGTCCCAACCACCTTCTCCCCCGACTACCGTCTTTTTAATAAGGTGAAATCCGGGTTGTGCCTTGACCGTACTCACCGAGGCAATTCCAAATAGCGTCATGACCCCTAAAAGAAAGTAGCCTGCATTTTTCATGGTTTGCGATTTTTGAATGTTAGCTAACTCTAATCCTGAATTCTTAAGAAAAAC
>DATHFS010000458.1:0-2724 GCA_035317975.1 Cyclobacteriaceae bacterium
AGGCATTCCATACTGATTGGGGTCAAGCGCAAACTGAAGTGGGCTCATGATTATTTACTTTCCTTTTTTTTAATGAATTTTCACACGGACCCCAGAAACCGACGGGCATTGCCACTCATGATGGCCTTCATTTGCTCCAGGGTTAGTGGAGATTCGAACAGTTTTAAAACGTTGGTCTCCACAGGAAAATACGGAGCGTGGGATCCGAAAAGAAAGCGTTCGACCGGAATGGCCATCGCGCTATCCGACCAGGGTTTTCCTTCGATCAGGCGGCCCAGCTCACCGGTACCCTCGATCCTGGAAATATCCAGCGCGACGCTTGTCTCATTTATTAATTTATCCAGAAGATTGCGCCTTACCCTTTGGTTCCAGTGCAGCAATTGCACTTTGGCCATTGGCACCGCCTTCATGATATCAACCAATGGAGCAACGTTCATTTCACGCACCAGAATGATCGGGTGATGGGTCCTGGAATCTTCCATATCACCAACAATCTGTATCGCCAGTCCCATCGCTGTCGCCTGCCTCACCAGTTTAGGAAAGTCAGGATGGTCAAGGTCAAAAGTCTGATAGATCGGACAAAGGCGAATACCACGCATTCCATACACTTCATGACACTTCCGCAAATCCTCCTCCCAATCCGGCCAGGCTAGGTTGACAGTACCGAATGGAAGCAGCATGCCCTCTCCGCTAACCCGGCATTCTTCCGCTAAACGGGAATTCACTCCGTTGATGTCCTTATGAAGAAGCCCCTCGTAGCTGCCCGCCCAAGCTTGGGTAATCCTATGCTGGCGCAACTTCGCGACCAACGCTTTGGTTTCTCCATACTTCAGCCTCCTGAAGGGCCATTGAAATAGATTAACATTGGTATCGATGATGTCAGGGCCGGTATCAGGACCACCGGTCGCCGAAGAATGGGGCTTCTTTGCTGACAGGGTTGCCGGCAAGGATAAAGCCGCTGCGGCACCCAGCGAACCTGAAAAAAAAGTACGCCGGCTGACTTTCTTCATTACCATTGATGGTTTCAGCAAAAACTAAATTGAACGCGTGTACGTGCACCGAATGTAATAAAAAAAATTGGCCAAATAATCTTTTGATCTCTGCGCCTACTTTGGGTCCCCGCGCCTCTGCGGTTTAGGGTAACTGTCGTCAATGTTTAATAGATTTGTATTGCATCAAACACCAGCAGGCCATGAGTGAGCACATCGTAAAAATACTTCGGACCGAAAACGTCACCCACAACGTAAAACGCTTTACTGTAGAGAGACCTCCTGACTATACCTTCCAGCCGGGCCAGGCTACGGATGTTTGCATCAATTTGCCATCCTGGAAGAATGAACTGAGGCCCTTTACATTTACCGGCCTGCAGGAGTGGGACCACCTGGAATTTACCATCAAGATCTATCGCGATCACCCGGGCGTCACCCATCAGCTCGGCACATTAAAATCCGGGGACGAGATCATCCTGCACGACGTGTTCGGAGCGATTCATTATTACGGAGAAGGGACATTTATCGCCGGCGGCGCGGGCATCACACCGTTTATTGCCATCCTGCGTCATTTGAATCAAACCGGTACTGTCGGCAATAACAAGTTGATCTTCTCCAATAAAACCCAACAGGATATCATCTTAAAAGCGGAACTCACCCAATGGCTCGGGACCAACTTCATCACTACCCTGACACAGGATAAAACGACAGGGTATGATAGCAGAAGGATCAATAAAGATTATCTGATTGAGAAGATAAAGAACTTCAGCCAGTATTTTTATTTGTGCGGTCCAGACCCGATGGTGGAGGATCTTCAACGGGTGCTGCTGGAGCTGGGCGCGGAAAAAAAGAAAGTGATCGTTGAGCAGTTTTAGATTGCTACCAGCTATAGTAAAACGACAGGTTCCCCACTTCATGGTTTGGAAGTCCCTTCAACATGGCGGACATTGATTTCTGAATAAAGGAAAAGCTCACGCGGCCCGCTGCAATAACAGCGCCATAGTCAACCGTTACATCCCAATGTTCGACGGAAGGTACGGATTGAGTTGATCCCCGGGAATCGATCGGAGCGGCAACTCCTTTACTTAGCATTTCATTATTTATAACAATACCGGCACTGGGCCGGATGAGGATGTAGGCCTGAAGGCGGTTTCCTTTTCCTGCGGTGCTCCCGGAGGCGTGCTGGCTAACATATCCATTGAAGTAGGGGGTCATTTTTCCAATCCGTATCGTAGCAAACGTTGACAGACTATTGAAAAGCGTTCCGGCATAAGCCTGGCCACCGCCGATCAGTTCTACTGCATTCCGGTAGTGTGCTATTTGTTTTTCTGCTGTAACATTTAGATTCAGGATCAGTTTGGTTCCCAATTGATTATTCCAGCCCATCGGCCGCTGGTCGCCGATTAACCGGTGAACCGCTATCTGCGTCTGTGCGGCGAACGACTCGGGTCCGCGTACACCAAACATGACTTCAGTTTGGACGCTGTATTTTTTCACAGGGTTGTAGGAGTAAAGGGAGCGAACACCAGCCAATGCTCCTGCGTAGGGATAATCGCCGGGTTGGTATTCGGTTTTAGTAAGATCGCGGGGAGTCATCATACATTGCCCTATTCCCCATCCCCTTATGTTTACACTGCCCTCTCCAGCCGTGGGCAGCAGCCGGTCAGGTATGAACCGGGGTCGTTTGGGCTCTTTGTAGAACAGTTCAAATCGCACGCCGTTCGTATAGGACTCG
>DATHFS010000459.1:0-2373 GCA_035317975.1 Cyclobacteriaceae bacterium
CAATGGTTGTGCCAAGAGGTATTTTGGGCCGATTTGTGCCACATTGGCAGGACGGAGTGCCCAATTAATGCTGGTTTAGTGCCCAATCTGAGGTAGCGTTACCCAAGCTCGTCAGGTTTGACGCAAGTTTCACCTTGGCGGAGCAAACCAATAGTTTGTTTCTCGCAGACCTGCCTGCCCCGATGCATCGGTGGTCCGCCGTAGCCTTGGCGAAGGCGGATCTCGCCGAGCAATTCTGCTAATTCTTAAATTCTGAAAATTCTGATCTTTACTGCGACCACTCTGTCGTTTTTCTATCCCAGCGGTGATTCTTAAGTTTCAAACGCAAGGCTTCCGGTAGTTTCTTCCCATCACCCGTCGCCATATTTGAATCCACATTTCTCACTTTCCTCATTCCCGGAATGATCGTATGTACGTCGTCGTTGCAGAGAATAAACCGAAGGGCCATCTCGGGCATGGTCATTCCGGCGGGGATCAATGGCCTCAGCGCATCAGCATGGTCTACACTGGAATTCAGATTCTCGGGAACAAAGTAGGTGGATCGCCAATCGTCTTTGGGAAAAACGGTGTCTTTGGTAAGCGTCCCCGTAAGCGTGCCTTCGTCAAAAGGGACCCGCGCGATCACAGCAATGTCCAGTTTTTTGCAGAGGGGGAATAAATGGTCTTCGGGGTTTTGATCAAAGATGTTGTAGATCACTTGAACAGAATCAATCAATCCGGTCTTTAGCGTTTCCAGCACGTTGTCCGGTTCCCACCGGTTCACACTGATCCCGAAGTGTTTTACTTTTCCTTCTTTCTTTAGTTTCTCGATTCCTTTTTTCCATCCGTCGTGGGTGGCCCAACCGTCGGTCCACACATGGAACTGCTGAAGATCGATGCAGTCCACATCGAGGTTTTTCAAACTTTTTTCCGTGTACTCGACAATATGATCGGTGGGGTAGCATTCCTCAGCCTTATAGGAGGGTTTGGCAGGCCACTTGAAATTTTTGGCAGGAATTTTCGTGGCTACATACAATTTTTTGCCGGCATGCTTCTTTAGCAGTTTACTTAGAATCTGTTCGCTCTTGCCGGAGCCATACGCCCAGGCCGTGTCAAAAAAATTACAGTTGAGCCCCACTGACCGCTCCAGCGCTAAGTCAACTTCGGCCTGTTCCGAGCCTGTCCATCCCGCCAGGCCCCACATGCCATAGCCGATTTCACTCACCTTCCAGCCTGTTTTTCCGAATCTTCTGTACTCCATAATCCTCGTTTTTTTAGATGACCAAGGTAATAAAATTAAGAATTGCCACTAAGACACAAAGGCACTAAGTTTTTTTTTGATTTCTTGTACCGGTCGATGTATCTAAAAACTTATTCGTCAAGGGCTGGGGGACAAAAGCATAATCGTGCTCCAGCTAAAGAAAAATTATTCGTGTCTTTGTGCCTTTGTGCCTCACGACCGACCTGCCAATCTCAAATTTTAAATCTTAAATTTTGAATTGACTACATTTGCGCCACTTTTATGATGACCCTGGAACAAGAGATCGCTAAACGACGCACCTTCGGTATAATCAGTCACCCGGATGCGGGCAAGACTACGCTGACGGAAAAACTGCTGCTTTTTGGAGGAGCCATTCAAAAGGCCGGGGCGGTCAAGTCGAGCAAGATCAAAGATCATGCGCGCAGCGACTGGATGGAAATTGAAAAACAGCGCGGTATCTCCGTCGCCACGTCGGTGATGGGCTTCCACTACAAAGACATCAAGATCAACTTGCTGGATACACCCGGTCACCAGGACTTTGCGGAAGATACCTACCGCACCCTGACCGCCGTGGACAGCGTGATCATGGTGATCGATTGTGTGAAAGGCGTGGAAATGCAAACGGAAAAGCTGATGGACGTGTGCCGGATGCGCAATACGCCGGTGATTTGCTTTATCAATAAACTGGACCGTGAAGGACAGGATCCATTTGATTTGCTGGATGAAATTGAAGACAAGCTCGCGATCAAAGTCCATCCCATGAGCTGGCCGATCAGTATGGGAAAGACCTTTAAAGGTGTTTATAGTTTGTATGAAAAAAGCCTGAAGCTGTTTACGCCCAGCAAGACAACGATCGAGGAAGGAATTGAAATAGCGGATATTCAGGATGCCTTGCTGGATCAATACGTGGGTGAAAACAATGCCAGGCAACTCCGCGCCGATGTGGAGTTGATCGAGGGTGTCTATCCCCGGTTGAATGTGGACGATTATCTCAGCGGACGGGTAGCCCCCGTATTTTTTGGTAGTGCAGTAAATAATTTTGGCGTCAAGGAGTTACTGGATACCTTCATTCGTCTGGCTCCCCCGCCGTTGCCGCGGGAGACAACGGTGAGAGTAGTGAGACCGGATGAACC